>JBBDQS010000102.1 GCA_040905805.1 Egibacteraceae bacterium
CGGAGGGGACGGTCGTCGGCTGTTCGCGTCCTGGGCGTTGCCCGGCTGTACCGCAGGGAGCTCGTCGCGATGACCCCCCGCAGGCGTCGAGCGCCTCGCCGGCGCCGTGGTGACACCTGTGACGGGTCACCGACGCGCCGACCCTTCCCGAGGTCCCCACCCCGAACGGGCCGGAGAGCACCACGCCCCCGTGGGCGTCGGCGTAGACGCCCAGATCCGTGCCTCAAGCGCACGACGATGCGGCGGGGGACATCCCCCAAGGAAGGGGACGTGGTCGTGCACGAGCGAGCGCCCGAACGCCGCCAGCAGCTCGCGGTGTGGACCTTGCTGCTCGCGGGCACGCGACGTCAGGCGACAGCACCCGGGCCGGTGGCTCGAGGACCTCAGCACGGGACAGAAGACGACGGCGATCCTCCTTCTGCTGTTGCTCGAGCCCCTCGCAGGCACACCAGCAGCGTCCCACCAGTCGGGCTCGAGTTCGTCGGGTTGCCGTTGGTGCAGGCCGCCGTGGACGTGGGCTGGCGGTGGCCCGGGGTGGACACCGACGCCGAGAAGCAGCGCAGCCAGCAGCCGGGCACCACGCGCGCCGTGGACACCTCGCGCCTCATCGAGGAGGTCCGCGAGGATTTCAGCCCATGATCGTGCTCGACTCCTCGGGCCTGGTGGGCGTGCCACGTGCGTGGGCGCAACAACTACGGTTCGATGGACAGCCGCCAGCGCGGAGCAATCCGGTTGGTGACCGTGGCTGCCCGAAGCTTGCCGCCCCCATCGCGAATCTCGACTCGCTGACCGACTTCGAGGGCCACGTCGTCGTCAAGCTCAAGGTCATGGATGTAGGCGACCCCCGCCTCGAGCTCCATAGGCCCGATCTCGGTCGCTACGACCGCTTTGGTGACCGTTGCCATCGCTGCCTCCTCTCGTCCACGTTACCTCACGCTCCCGACGCCCGTCAGAGACGCGGGTGGAGGCAACGGCCCACGGAAGTGCCCCAGGACATGCTCGAAAGATGGGCGGAGACCATCTCGGGCGGCTCGCCGTTGTGCTGCCGTACCTCCGATGAGGCCCCCGGGAAGAGGCCCGACACGGACCACGACGTCGAAGTGGACGTCGTTGAGTGGATTGGGGACTCCGTCGAGGAATATATCGGTAGGCCACACCTCGATATTCACCGCCAGGAGGTCCGTGACAGACGCGAGGAGGTGAGGCCGCCCGGG
This sequence comes from Egibacteraceae bacterium, assembly GCA_040905805.1. NCBI lineage: Bacteria > Bacillati > Actinomycetota > Nitriliruptoria > Egibacterales > Egibacteraceae > Egibacteraceae bacterium. Next base: position 1,215 of record JBBDQS010000102.1, read on the forward strand.
CATGCGCTCGGCTACCGGGCCAAGCCCGTGCGGGTGCGTCGCGTAGGTGGACAGGACGAGCACCGCCTCATCCGAGTCGCGTCCGCGATGGCGGAGCACGTCGCCGTAGAGGTCCGCATCCGCAGCGCTCTTCTTGATCACGAGGTTGCGATCCGCAACGAAGAATCGCAGCAGTTGGTCACCGGCCTCACGCAGTTGGTAGCGGCCTTCGCGCCACCGGACTGCCGGCCCTGTCATCGTGTTTCCTTGTCTCAGTCAGTTGGGGACGCGTAACGCGCCCCGAACGTAGCCCCCACGTGCGACAGGCACGCCCCACACAGCCGCACTGCAGGGCACGGACGCGGCGGGGGGTTACCGCGAGTACCCCGAGACCTGCTGGAACTGCCATACCCACATCCACCATCACGGCTGGTCCATCTGGTGCGATGCCCACGGCCGCTAGCGGGCCGGGCCCCACGGCCCCCCACCCGACGGGCGGCCGGTTGACGGCAGGCCCCCGGTGAGGGGACCCCGTGGGCGGGGCACCCGGTGGAGGGGCCCCGGCCCCGGCCCCCGACCGCCGGTCCCCGCAGAGGACGGTCGTCGACCTGTTGTTCGCCTCCTCCGGGGTCGAGCCCGAGATCGTCGCCGAAGCGGAGGCGCTGACCGTGTTCGCCGACGTCACCGTCGGGGTGGTCCGCACCGGTCGCCTGCTCGCCCTGAAGCTCCTGGCGCGCGCGGACAACCGACCGATCGACGCACGGTCGCCGACCTCGACGTCCAGCGCACCGTCACCGACCTGGTGAGCGGGTGGGCCACCAGCGTGGCGCTGACCCAGCCCGCCGCGGGCGCGCCGCTGCGCCTGTCGCTCCACGACCGTGACGGGGCCGCGCTGTGGCTCCAGGCGCCGGGCTTCTGTGGAAGGAGGAAAGCGGGCCGAACTGACGGCCGTACAATCCGGCAGAGGACTTGTCCCGTGGCTTCTGACTCAAGCGGCCCAGGAGGACCACGTGAACGCCCCGTTCGAGTACGAACCCGATGAGCATCCCAAGCGGAAGCATCGCTGGGGGCGCGATGAGGCCGGTTTCGCCATGGTCCGTGGTCGTAAGGTTGGTAAGTGCCCACGGGGCTTTTCGCTGGAAACCGCCCAGAGCCTTGTGAACAGCGGCATGCCCTGGTCCCCGCAGTCGTGGCGCCACCAGCACCCGAAGCGGATCTACGTCGTGCACGACGGTGTGGTCTACCGGGCAGTCGAAACCGTGCCAGGGCGTTCCTACCACGGCTTCCCGGAGGCTCCGGAAGGTTTTCCTCGGGGCGCGCGGATGCTCAAGGAGCAGCTCCTGCGACGGGCCGTCGAACAAGGGCAAGAGCACGACGTGAAACGATGGATGAACTGGTGAGGAGCATTGGCAACGACGACGGTCTTCGCTTCACGTTGTGGTGGGATGCCGGGCTTGACGCCGCTGGCACCGCCGCTGAGCTCACGCGTGGCTCCGTCCGGCTCTCGGTGCGAGGGCACGTCGTCTGGCACGGCGAGGAGTTGGAAAACGGCTTCCACTGGACGTGGGTCGAGCTGCTCGAGTCCCTCGCCCACAGCTGGCCGCATCTGCTGTGGGAAGATGGCCTGCCGTTCGCACTGCGACCCACCCGACCCGCGGAGATCACCGCTCGAGCACAAGCCCGCTGGGACGACATGCCAGTGGCGCTGCGAGAGCCCGAAGAGCAGATCTTCGAGTCCTATGAGGAAACCCACAACCTCGCTCGAGCGCTCCAGGGCGCATGGCTCGCTCCGGTGTGGGTCGTCCGGGAAGGCGAGGACTGCTGGCTGTGCACGGACGCGATTGTGGTGCGCCGATGCTTCGCCGAGGTCATCACCACGTTGGAAGGGATCGGCGCCGCCATTGCTGAACAGCTTGACGCAGCGCCGGATGAGCCGCGAGCCAGCATGGCCTTGAAGGCCTGGGCGAACCGAACCGTACTACCAGTCAGAGAAGCCGTTGCGATCGCAACCGGGCTGCCGAGCAAGGTGCTCGACCACGTCGAACAACAGCGCCCAACCGAGAAGGCCTGGGGGCTCCGTGCAGACGAGTTCGAGGACAACGAGTTGGTGGCGGCCGCCCGGATGGCAGCCGAATTGCCACCCGCCGACGTCAGGACGCTGGTCGAAGAGATCCGGTCCGTGCCACACACCAGCACCCCGGCGCTTGACCGCATGGAAGCCGGCGCTCGCGAGCTGCTCTCCTCCACCGCCGAGGCCCAGCCATTTGAGCAGGCATACGAGATCGCGAGGTGGCTCAGGCGTCAGCTCGCCATCCCCGAGGCTCGTCGCGCCGAGCCTCGCGAGCTCTTGGCCGACTGGGGCGTCATCGTGCGCTCGGTCAGCCTCGAGTCCAGGGATGTGGACGCCTTCGCCTGCTGGGGGCCGCGCCACGGTCCTGCGGTGTTCCTCAACGAGCACGGTCGCCACAACGAGTCGGTCGGCGGACGACGGGCCTCACTGGCCCACGAGCTGGCGCACCTGTTGATGGACCGCCGCGGTGCATTGCCGCTGGCCGAGGTGCTGGGCGGGCGCGCCGCTCCGCTAGCCGAGCAACGCGCGCGGGCCTTCGCAGCGGAGTTCCTGCTCCCCCGCGAGGAGGCAGGCGCGGTGCTGGCGGCAGCGTCCGACCCGCATCGAGCCGTTGTGGGACTGCAGCGGCGGTACCTCGTCAGTCAGGAACTGGCGGCCTGGCAGGCACGCAATTCCGCTCGGAGCCTGCCAGCAGACGTCGAAGCCTTTCTGCGCTCGACGGTCTCGCAACCGCATCGGTATTGAGTCCACGGGCGCGCACGGCATCCAGCTAGCCGCCTTTGGCACGGTGCTGGTCGCGCTGGCCCGTGCGATCGACGCGCTGGACAAGCGGTCCGCTGCCCGCCTGGAGACTGGGCCCGTCGGGCTGGCACCGCCTATCCACAGCCCTGCCCGTCGGTTGGTGCGGGCGCGCCCGGTGGGTGCGACGCTGCGGGTCGCAGTTGTCCGATGCTTCCGGAGGCAGGACAATGGCGCTTGACGAGCGTGCCCGCCACGAGCTGTTCACGCGGCTGGAGGAGACCCTGGGTTCGGTGCCTGCCGAGACGTTGATCGGCTACCTGCCGCCGGTGGGGTGGGCCGACGTGGCCACCAAGCACGACCTGCACCAGCTCGAGGAACGCCTCGACGCGCTGGCGGAGCGCCTCGACATCCGCATCGACGCGCTGGACGAGCGGTTCGGGGCCCGCCTGGAAACGCTGGAGCACCGGGTGATGGCGCGGATGGACCAGCAGCTGGCGGCGCAGGCGCGGGCGATGGCGCTGCAGACCTGGG
>JBBDQS010000103.1 GCA_040905805.1 Egibacteraceae bacterium
GGCACAACATGTGGGGTGAGCGCCCATCCCGCCTGGTTCATTTTGCGACAGCCTGCTGACCAGCACAAACACCAATCAGCGCACAGCTATCCAGGAAACTCGGGCTCGGTGGCTGCTGGGCCGCCGATGTGGATGGGCACACTGCGCTGCTCGTCGTCTTCCTCGAATAAGGCTACGAGCTGGAGTCGCGCGCCAAGGTGAGCAAGGTAGTTTCGCAGCGTCGACACTTTGAGGTCGTCGGCGCGCTCGAGTTGGGAGACCGCCGACTGGCTGATGTTGAGTTCGACGGCCAGTTCCGTTTGGGACCGCTCCAGCGCCTTACGAAGCTCGTACAGGCCGATCTCGGTCAGGGTCTCGTCACGCAGGGCGGCCAGCCGGGCGGCGGCGCCGGGTCGGGCGGCAACCTGCTCGTGCAGGCGGCCGTAGCTCTTGGCGGAAGGCATCGGTCGTCTCCTTCGTGTCAGTCGTCGATGAGTCCTTTGTCGTGCAACTCCTGGAGGTGGATGTCGTAGAGGTCATCAGCCTGGGGGATCGCCGACCGGTACCACTCGTTCCACTGGCCGGACTTGTCGCCGCCTAGCAGCAGGATGGCGTGGCGTCGAGGGTCGAAGGCAAACAACACCCGGAGCGCACCGCCCTTTGAAGCTCGCAGTTCCTTCATGTTGGCGTGCCCGGAACCTTCGATGTCGCCCACCACCGGTCGCTTGAGGCCGGGCCCGTGCTCGGCCAGCAGCATCACTCGATCGTCGACGGCCTCTTGTTGCTCTGGTGTGAGGTCGATCCACCAGTCCTCGAACTCGTCGGTGTGCTCGACCTCCCACATAACCGAAGTATAAGCTATAGCTTCTAGCAGTGCAAGCTAATGGCCAGTATGAGCTGTGAGGCCGTGGTGGCGGCTACTCCTGTGAGGTTGGCGCCGGTGTGGTTTCGAGGAAGGCCAGCATGCACAGCCGCGATGAGGACCAGCGCGGAGATCGTCGCGGACCGTCGCTGTCGCCCTACACCCCGCACGCGCAACTTGGGAGAGCAGGGATCCCAGGGTTGGGCATTGGCCAGCGCGGCTGCCGGCCTGGGGGACGAACAACGCCTCACCGAGTTCGGTCAGCAGCGCCCGGGCGGCGGTCTCAACACGCGACAACAGGGCAATCGTCGCCGCCGCCTCGTTCTCCTCCTTCCAGTAGTACGTCAGCGCCCTGGCGAGGGACTTGGCGGCGCCGGGTGTAGGGCATGAGCCGGGGGAGGGCAGCCAGTGCCTCGGCCAGGTGAGTCGTCCGGGGTCGGGGACAACCGCTCGCCGACGCGGAACAGCGCCTGCTTGGAGATGGGACCCTTGCATTTGGAGGGTCAACTCCTCAATTCTGGCCAGGTCCACGTCGACGCGTTCTTCGTCGCTGATCGGCTCCAAGTGCGGCATCGCGCCGTAGCCGAGCCGCTTGGGGGTCAGCAGGGTCGTGAACACGAACTCTTTACGGTCTTGCTCGACGTGCTCCCGGATTCGGTCGAGGTCACCGGATGCGGGAAGTCCGCTGACCAGTCGCCCAAGGGCGACAACCGCGTCCGGGGCGTCAACGATCCGGTCGATCCACTGCTCGATCCGGTCGCGCTGCTCGTCCGACAGCTCTACCGACTCTTGGACGACCTTGAAGCTCGACCTGGGACGACCGCAAGCGCAACCTCGAGCAATACATCCTTCCGAGGGTCGGCAGCATCAAGTTCCAAGATCTCAACGCCGCTCACCTCAACCGCCTGTACACCGAGCTCCTGCGTGAGGGCCGAGTCCGGAGACAAGGAGGTCTATCGCCAACGACGGTGCTGCGGATCCGATCCACGCGATCCTGCGCAAGGCGTGCAACGACGCGGTGCACTGGGGGCTCATCACCCGCAACCCGGTACCGCTGGCTGACCCTCCGCCCCTGCGGGTCGTGCAGGCATCGCGCCGGCGCAGCATGCAAACCTGGACCCCTGCCGAGCTGTGCGAGTTCCTCGCGGCCACCGAGGACCACGAGCTCTACTCCATGTGGTTCTTTGCCTCCACCACTGGCGTACGCCGCTCGGAACTTCTCGGTCAGCGAGTGCCCGGCCTCGACCTCGACGCCGCCACGGCGACCGTGCGCCATACCCTCACCCCCCAAGCGAGGGGGGCTACCGACCTACCGACGACCAGAAGTCCCAACGCTCAGCCCACGGCCTTCGGACGCCCAGACAGCGTCGCGAGGGCCAACCCGTTTCAGGACCTTGACATCCTCGCCGTCACCCGCCCCGACCACAGCCCTGTCAGTCACGCTCCGTAGAAGACACCCGTCTCGTCACAACCCCCCCACCTGCAGCGCCACCTACCCCGTCCACCAACACCGGCATGCGCCGCTGACACCCGTTCGAGGCGCTCACTGATTCCACGCTGATTCCAAGCGCCCTGGCACAGCCTGAAATGAAGCCGGCGTCCATGGCACTGGATGTCAGCAAAACCGCTGGTCAGCGGGGATATGGCACCACCCCCTGCCACGGCCCGGCACCCCTGCGTAACGGTTCCCAAGCTCGCAATGGGGGTTCGATTCCCCTCACCCGCTCCACAAAACCGCAGGTCAAGGGCCGGTTCTGGCATTAGGCTGCACGGATCCGCCGGTGTTCAACAGACTCGTAACGAAACCGCCCGATTCCCCTCCCCTCGCCTGCGGGCGCAAGTGCCCTGCTCAGAGGCGGTGTGGGGCTGTGGGGGGCGCGCCTTGCCCCCTCGGAATGATCACACACTGATCACAGCAGACACCCGGCGACACGGACCCGCCGGCTGGTCGCCAACCTGTTGGGCGACACCTGGGATGAGGATCCCGAGGTAGGGCGGCGTCACCGCAGGTGAGGACGGGCGTTGTCGCAGGGCGGACGACACGGGGGTTGGGGCGTGCACCCTGCCGGGCTCCATCAGCCCGACAGGGAGGTTCCCGTCATGATCGTCTGACAGCTTCCAAGGGGAAAGGGTCCGCTCGCACGTCATCCACTGATCTCTCAACCAGGCCGCAGTCTGGTCACAGCCCGATACGATGAGTCTCATGGGCAAGCCGACGACTGAGGACCGCGCCTCAGCTGAGGTGGTCCGGGCACATGCGCAGGCCCTTCGCGACGCCGCGCACCAGGCCGGCGTCACGGGTGTGCGCCTGCGCGAAGACAACGCCCTTGTCGTGCATGCGACCGAACCGGGCTACCGGCAGGTCATCGACCTGGTGGGTCGCGCGCGGGTGATCACAGGCGCCTACGTCCACGTCGTCACCGACGACGGCGGCGGTATCGAAGGCGCGCGGCCCCTGTGAGCGAAGGTGCCCTCCTCACCGAGATCGAGGACGTACTCCAGCAGATCGCCGGCTTGTTGCCCACTGAGCAGCAGGCGTGACAGCAGGACACCGTCGGGCAACTGAGCATCGACCGGCTGTGGTTCCTGGCAGGAAACGCCGCGGAGCGCTAGCGACGCAGCGCCGACATCAGCGGCGGCGTCGATCCATGGAGCGCCCTGTACGAGTTCCGGAACGTCCTGGCCCACCAGACCCCGTCCGAGCGACGACCCCTGCGGGTCTGGGAAGAAAGTCGCAGCGATCTTCCTGCCTTGCTTGGCGACGTGCGTGCAGCACGCAACCAGCGATGACCTTCGAGTACGCGCTTCCTCAGATGTCGTGACACGCCCCGTGCGTCGAGGTGCTCCATCACCTTGGCGCAAAGGACGTTCAGAGCCCGTTCAACTCCGAAAGGTGTGGAACCGGCGAACCCGCGGGTGAGTGACTGCCACGAGCCGCAGGTGCGATGTCCCCCAAGTAGGGTCCAATGTCTCCCAGAGCCCGGCGGGACTGCAGACCTTGCCGGGATGGACTGAGGGGGAGCGCCGGACGCCGTCTGCACGCTCCGTAAGGTAAGGACCGGCGACAGCACGGAAGGGTGCGAGTCCTGCGGCCAACCTTGTGGTCCGGCGGATGTCCGCGGCCTCGAGCGCCAGTATGGCAGAAGCCTTCCCTTCTGGCGGCTTGGGGGCTCGTGAGGGACCCGCGTTCAGAAGGGACTCCCGACGTGCCGTCATCCTCGCAGCCGGTTCCCGTGGACGCGGCGGTTTCCACGGTCTGCCCTCGGTTCGCTGATCCAGTCCAGGTCCTGCACCACTCCGCTTGTCCTGTCGCGGTGATAGGGCCCCCCGGTAGCGCTGCATAGAAGATCCTCGCCGCACCATTCCCTCCCTGGCCAGCCGCAGAAGGCACGAGACGACGCTCTTCGTAGCGGCACAAGGTGCGTCCATGATACCCTAGGGGGTACGGTACAGAGATCCGTGGGAGGCCACCGGGAGATGGAGCAGGAGATGGAACTGCCGGAGGATGTTCTCACCGACGCGATCAGGCGTCTGCGCCGCATCGAGGGGCAGGTCGCCGGCATTGCGCGGATGGTGGAGGCCGAACGCGAGTGTCGGGACGTGATCACACAGATCTCGGCCGCCTCGCGGGCGCTCGACCAGGTCGGGTTCAAGCTGTTGGCGACGGGGTTGCGGCACTGCGCGGCGGACGAGCAGGCGGCGAAGAAGGCGGGATACAACGCCGACGAGCTCGAGCGGCTTTTCCTCAAGCTCGCTTGACATGTTGGTGGCAGTGGTGCTCGGAGTGGGTGTGGGGGGCGTGCTCGGCGTCCTCGGCGGCGGTGGATCCATCCTCGCCGTGCCGGCTCTGGTGTACGGGCTGCACCAGCCGATGGCCCAGGCCGTGCCGACCTCCCTGCTGGTGGTCGGCGTCTCCGCGGCCGCGGGTGCCGTCCCCAAGCTGCGCACCGGCGACATCCGCTGGGCGGTTGCCGCGGTCTTCGGGGGTGCTGGCATCGCGACCGCGTTCGCGGGGTCCTGGCTCAACCACCGCCTCCCGGAAACTGCCCTCCTGGCTGGCTTCGCCGTCCTGATGGGCGTGGTGGGTGTGCACATGCTGCGCGGGGCCGGGCCGCCGACGGAGTCGCGTGCGCACCCGCTCAGCTCGGGCCGGATGTTCAGCGTCGGAGCGGCCGGCGTCGTCGTCGGTTTCCTGACGGGCCTCTTCGGCGTGGGAGGCGGGTTCGTCATCGTCCCCGCACTCGTGCTGATCCTCGGGCTGCCGATGAAGGCAGCGATCGCCACCTCCCTCGTCGTCATCGTCGTGAACTCGGTCGCGGGCCTGGTCGCCCATCTCGGTCAGTCCACCATCGACCTCGCCACCGCGGCGTCGTTCACCGCCGGTGGGGTTCTCGCCGCCCTGGCGGGAAGCCGACTGTCGCGGGCCGCTGACGACCGGCGCCTCACCCGCTGGTTCGGCGTGCTCGTGTGCGGCATCGCGGCCGCGATTCTGCTCAGGCTCACCATGACCGACGGTCCACCGATCGGATGACCCGACCGACAGGAGGAACGATGATCGGCAAGCGCGCGACGAGATCCATGACGCCGCAGGCGTTGAGCGAACGCGAAGGGGTGGACATCATCGACGTTCGGGAGGCCGACGAATGGCGTGCCGGCCACATCGCTGGTTCCCGCCACATCCCGATGGGCACGATCGGGAACCGCCTGCACGAGCTGGACGGGGACCGACCGATCGTGGCGGTCTGCCGCAGCGGCCAGCGCAGCGGTCAGGTCACGGCGCTGCTGGCCAAGCAGGGCTACGACATCACCAACCTCGACGGAGGTCTGCGGGCCTGGGCACGCGGCGGTCTGCCGCTGGCTACCGCGGTCGGGGGCCAGGGGCGGGTCATCTGATGTTCTTCCGCCAGTTCCACCTCGAAGCGCTCGGCCACGCCTCCTACCTGGTGGGTGACGAAGCAACCGGGCAGGCGCTCCTGCTCGACCCCCGCCGCGACATCGACGGCTACCTGGACACGGCCCGGATGCAAGGTCTGCGCATCTCCCATGCGCTGGACAGCCACGGGCACAACGACTACCTGTCGGGATTGGTCGAGGTGTCCGCACGCACCGATGCGGTGATCCTCGGGTCGGGCGAGGGCCGGCTGGGCTACGACCACCGCCCCGTGAAAGATGGCGAGACGGTCGAGCTCGGTGCTGTCGCCGTCCGTGTGCTGCACACTCCCGGCCATACGCCCGAGCACCTCAGCCTGCTCGTGTACGACCATCAGCAGGGCCATGAACCGGCGTTGCTGCTGTCGGGCGGCGCGCTCCTCGTGGGCGACCTGGCCCGGCCCGACCTGCTCGGCGGCGACGAGGAGGCACGCGAGGCCGCCCGGTCCTTCTGCCACACCATCCAGTCGAAGATCCTCCCGCTGCCCGACCACGTCGAGGTCTGGCCCACCCACGTGGCCGGCTCCTTGTGCGGTGGGAATATCGGCAGCCGCCTGTCGACCACCATCGGCTACGAGCGCCGCACGAATGCGATCCTGGCCGAGGTCGACGGCAAGGAGGAGTTCGTCCGCGAGTGCATCCGCCTGGACAACCTCCCCGCCGTCCCGCCGTACTGGCGGCGCATGCGCGCCCAGAACCTCGCAGGTGTCGCCCTGCTCGGCGTGTTGCCCGAACCGCCAGCGCTTATGCCGGCCGCTTTCGCGGAGGCGGCCGAAGCGCCCGACGCCGTGATCCTCGACATCCGCCAGCCCGAGGCGTTCGGTGGGGGACACATCCCCGAAGCGATCAACGCTGGGCTCGGCTCGTCGTTCCCGACTTGGGCCGGCACGGCCCTGCCTGGAGGGGCGCGCACCCTGCTCGTGCTCGACAGCCCGGACCAGCTGCCCGAGGTGACCTGGCACTTGCTGCGCATCGGCTATCCGCCTCCCGCGGGTTGGCTGGCCGGGGGGATGTTCGCCTGGCGAACTGCCGCAAGGAACCTCGCGCGACTCCCTCAGGTCAGTGTGCATGAGCTTGCGGGCCGGCTCGGCGACATCGGCGTCCTTGACGTGCGCCAGCCCGCCGAATGGGCTGCTGGCCACATCGAGGGGGCCGTCTTCATCACCGGGGCGGAGCTGCCCGCGCGATTTGACGAGGTTCCCGAGGGGCCGCTCGCCGTGATCTGCGGCAGCGGCTACCGCTCTTCGGTGGCGGCGAGCATCATCGCCCGCACCGGCCGTGACGTCGTCAACGTCCTCGGTGGCATGAGCGCCTGGACGACCGCCCACCTGCCCACCATCGACCCCAAGGAGAACCCGTGAGCTACGGCAACAAGATCATCCTCGACCTGCCCGTCGACGACGCCGTCGAGAAGGTCAAGGCCGTGTTCCAGACACACGGCTTCGGCACCCTGACCGAGATCGACGTCCAGGCGACCCTGGCTGAAAAGCTGGGCGAGGACATGGAGGCCTACACCATCCTGGGCGTCTGCAACCCCCAGCTCGCCCACCGGGCACTCGGCGTCGACCGATCCATCGGTCTGCTGCTTCCGTGCACCGTCGTCGTGAGGGGCACCGCGCAGGGCACGGTCGTCGAGGCCCTCGATCCGCAGGTGATGGTCACCGTCCCCGACCGCGCGGAACTGCAGCCCGTGGCCGACGCCGCCGCGGAGCGCATCAACGCTGCCCTCGCCGATCTCTCCGCCTGACCCGTCCGGGACCGCCCCTGACGACGGCGTGGCGGCGCCCACGGTCACAGTTCGCGCTGTCGACGCCTGGGGGCCGGAAGGGCGCAGACCAGCCCAGTGTCGCGATCGTGACGAGTGCACCGGTGAGGTCCATCGTGCTGCCCTTCCTGCTGAGCGGCCTGCGAACACCTGGGCACTGCGCCTGCCAATCGCGGTCTACCTTTCCCGTCCGGTGCTTGGGGCCAGCGTGGACTAGACGCGTTGATGAGACCGGAGGTCAGCGAGGGCCGCCGGTCACGAACGTCGCCTTGTTCAGGGGACCGCCGGCCCATACGCCGCCTGGTGTCGGGTGCCAGGCGGTGAAGATCTGCTTGGCCGGCGAGATGGTGAGCTGGTCGGGCACGTAGAGCGGCAGTGTCGGCAGGTCCGTGGCGATAAGCTGCTGGAGTTCGCCAACCAGCACAGCCCGCCGCTTGGGATCGCAGGCCACGCTTTGCTCCTCCGCGAGGGCCTCGAACTGCGGGCTGTCGTAGCCGTGGACGCGTGTGCGGTTGGCCGCGGCGACCCGTGCGGACAACCGTAGCCGCAGCACGTCGGGGTCGCTTCCAAGGCCGCCGTAGCCGGCGAGCGCGAGCTCGTAGCGGCCGGTGGTCAGGGCCGCGTCGCAGTCCTGACGGGGGAGGCGCACGACCTCCGCGTCCACGCCCAGTCGCTGGAGGTCGTCGCGCACGAGTTCCGCGGCTCCGGGGTCGGCTTCTTCGGTAAGCACTTTCGGACGCCACGGCCCGGCGCGGTGCAGGCGGGTCCCCGCGCCAGGTGGCCTTGTCAATCCTGCGGCGTCGAGCAGGGCGCCTGCCCGTGTCCGGTCGATGCCGTGGGGTGCCAGGCCGGAGGCCGCGAGGGGATGTGTGGGTGCGAGGCCGCCGAGGCTGGCGGGCTTTCCGAGACCGTCGAGGAGCCGGCGCACCATCGCGTCACGGTCGATCCCGTGGGCGAGAGCCTGCCGGACCCGCCGATCCGCGAAGGGCGAACCGGGGCGTAGGTCGAAATGTAGCGCTCGCGTCCACTCGCCGGGCCGGCGGCGCACCACGTGTCGCGGTGACGCGTGGAGCTCCGCGAGCTGCTCGGCGGTCGGCCGCCCGCTGTCGGAGACGAGGACGACCGCGTCGATGAGGCCCTGGTCGAGGGCGACGAGCTGGTCGTCGACCGGTGTGAACTCGACCTGCCGCAGCTGCGGGGGCCCGAGGAAGAACCGCTCGTTGGCCCGGTAACGGTAGTGACCGCGGTCGCCGTCGCCGGACTCAAACACGAACGGCCCCGACCCGAGCACCGCCTCGGGACCCCGAAGGGCAAGCGGGTCCGCGACCTCTGCCCAGACGTGCGCCGGCAGGACCGGCACCCGACCGGCCACGAGCTCGTCAAAGGCCGCGTAGGGCCGGGACAGACGAAAGCGGACGGCGTGGCGGGCGTCCGCGTGCACGGTCTCGATGGCGGATAGCGCTCCCGGGTCGGCCACGTCATGAGCAGCAGCGGTCCCCGCACGTTCCTGCAGATAGCCAAACGTGAACACCACGTCGTGGGCCGTCAGCGGCTGCCCGTCGTGAAAGCGCGCGTTGTCATGGAGGACAAAGCGCCGCTGGAGACCGTCGGGTGACGCCTCCATCGAGTGGGCCAGCCACGGCTGTGTCACGCCGGACGGGTACTTCCAGAGCAGCGTGTCGAACAACAGGCTGGACATGGCGCGCAGTGGACCGCGCGGAGGCGCGAACGGTGAGGGATAGCCCCAGGGTCGACCCGCCAGCCGAACGCTCCACATGCCGTCGGTCAGCAAGCGACGCATGCGCTCCACGTCGTGGAGGAGCGCTTGGACCTCGGGCAGCTTACGCGCCGCCATCTCCCGCCACCGCTCTGAGGAGGGCAGGGCGGCGTCGAAGTCGGCGAGCAGGTCGCGGATCTCGTCGAGGGTGAAACCCGCGCGCTTGGCCACGTCGATGACCGCGAGACGCTGTATCACCGTCGGGTCGTATCGTCGCCGCCCGCTCTGCCTGCCGGGCGGGGGGAGAAGACCCACACGCTCGTAGTAGCGCAGGGTCGAGGCAGCTACATCGGCGATTGCGGCAACCTCGCCGATGGTCAGCAGATCACTAGATGCAGCACACATGTATTGACTTGAAGCCTACTTCAAGTGGCATGGTTGTCGCTGGTTGGTGTGACCCACATCCCCAGTTCTCCTTGCCGATCGGAGCGTTCCCTGCAACGCCTACACACCCCCTCGGTTCCAGCCGATGATCCCGTCCTCCAGCAGTCGCCGACCGACCCGGCGACCGCTCGGTCGCGCGTGCAGCGCGGGGTCGCGGACCGCACCGTCGGCTTGTACGCGATCACGCGGGCCGCCGGCGCGGCGACGATAGTCGCGCCTCCCCGCATCATGCCGGATGACTCGCTGTGGCCACTGGCGCACCGCGACGTGGGCTTCTTCATGAGCATCAGCGATCCAAACCTACCCAGCCCGCCGGAGCAGTGTGTGACCTACCTGAGGGGCATCGCCACCGGCGGCAGCCCTCTCCTGTCGCCTTTTGACCTCGCGTGTGGCCGGCTGCCGAGCATGTGCGCGCACTTATGGCCGGAAGCGAAGTTGTGGTCAGCCAGATGAAGCAAAGGGGCGGAACTGGTGGCCTGCCGCAGGCGTCGGCCCCATCGCCTGATGACGCTGGACCGCCGGCGGACGGGCCGGGCTCCGCGGGAGCGGCCACGGGGGCCGCCGAGGCGCCGCCTGCGCCCGGACGGCGCGGCGCCACCCTGCGCCTGGCCGGGCTGTATGCGATCACGCTCATGGCCATCGTGACGATGGTGTTCCTCCTGCCCCGGGCCATGCCCGGCGACCCCCTGTCCGCGCTGGAGGATCCGGATGCGGGCTACTTCATCACCGACCCCGAGGTCCGGCAGCGCGTCCTGAGCTACTACGGCCTGGACGGCCCGTTGCACGAGCAGTATCTGCACTACGTGGGCAGCCTCGCCACCGGCGATCTCGGCTGGTCAGTGGCACGCAACACCCCCGTCGCCGGCTTGATCGCCGGGCACCTGCCGTGGACGCTGTTGCTGGTGGGGCTGGCCTTGGGCCTGTCGGCGTCGGTCAGTTACGGGGCGGGGATCGTGGCGGCCTGGAACCGCGGCCGCCTGCCCGACCGCGTGGTGCTGGTGGCGTTGACGGGGCTGCGGGGGGTGCCGGAATACGCGCTGGCAGCCCTGCTGTTGATCACCTTGGCGGTGCTCGTGCCGCTGTTCCCGCTGTTCGGTGCCTACACCCCCTTCGCCGAGTACGAGTCCCTCTGGAGCCAGGTCAGCGACATCGCCTTCCACCTCGCGCTGCCGCTGCTGGCCCTGACGTTGTCGCTGGTCGGCACCAAGTTCCTGCTGGTGCGCAACACCGCGATCTCGGCGCTGGGCGAGGACTACATGCAGTTGGCCCGAGCCAAGGGCCTGCCGCTGCGCCGGCAGCAGTTCCATCACGTGGGCCGCAATGCGCTGCTGCCGTTCCTGACGGTGATGGCCTTGCAGGTGGGCACGGCCGTGGGCGGCTCGATCTTCGTCGAGTCGGTCTTTGCCTACCCGGGCATGGGCGTGCTGATCCTGGATGCGGTGGAAGCCCGTGACTATCCCGTGCTGGAAGCGGTGTTTCTCGCGTTGGCGGTCACCGTGCTGGTCGCCAATTTCCTGATCGAGCTCGTGTATCGACGTCTCGATCCCCGGGTGGGAGCCCAGTGAGCGGCGCTGCGGTGTCGCCGGCCACGGCACGGGCTCGGGCAGCGAGCCGCCTGCATCGGGTGGGTGGCGCGCTGCCCCCGATCGGCTGGGTGGGGGTAGCGGTGGTGGGCACGGTGGTGGCCGTGGCGGTCTTCGGCGGATGGGCTGCCCCCTACCGACCGACCGAGCTGATCGGCCAGCCGCTGCAGTCCCCGAGCGGGACCCATGTGCTGGGGACCAACGGCGTGGGCCAAGACCTCGCCAGCCAGCTCGTCTCTGGCGCGCGGGTCTCGCTGACGGTGGCCGCGTTGGCCGGTGGGGGCACGGTGATCATCGGCGCGCTGGTCGGCATGCTCGCTGGATGGCTCGGCGGCTTCGTCGACGCCGCCGCGATGCGCGTCGTGGACTTCGTGCTGGCTATCCCCCGCCTGCCGCTGCTGATTGTGCTGGGCGCCTATGCGGGGCCGTCCATCGGGGTGATCTCGGCGGCGATCGCGCTGACGTTCTGGCCGAGCTCGGCCCGCGTCGTGCGCTCGCAGGTGCTGTCGCTGCGACGGCGTTCGCACGTCAAGGCGGCGATGGGCTTCGGGGCCGAGACCGCCTACGTGCTGCGCCGCCATCTCCTGCCGGAGGTGGGCCTGATCCTCGTCGCGGGTCTGGTCTCATCTGCCGGGCGGGCGGTGATGCTGGAAGCGGGGCTCGCCTTTCTCGGTCTGGGCGACCCCAGCCGCGCCAGCTGGGGCCAGATCATGCGCGACTCCCTGGAGTTCTCCGGGGTTTTCTATACCACCGCGTGGGTGTGGTGGCTCATCCCGCCGTTGGCGGCGATCACGGTGCTCCTGCTGGGCATCACGTTCCTCGGGGTGGGCTTGGAGCAGCGCATCAACCCCCGTCTGGGCCGCCACATCGTAGGGGGGAAGTCGTGACCACGGCGTTGACCATCGACGGTCTCCAGGCGACGTATCCGGGCCCGCCACCTGTGCGGGCCGTGGACCGGTTGGATCTGACGGTGCCGGCCGGTGAGTGCGTCGGCGTGCTCGGCGAGTCCGGCTCCGGCAAGTCGACCCTGGCCAGGGCGTTGCTGGGCCTGGTGCCGGAGGCGCAGGTCGAGGGCCATGCGTGGTTAGGCGACACGAGCCTGACCGACCTCGACGAGGACGGCTGGAACGAGGTCCGCTGGCGCCGCCTGTCCCTGGTGTTCCAGTCCACCGCGGCGCTCAACCCGGTCCTGAGCGTCGGGGACCAAGTCGCCGAGCCGCTCCAGGTCCATCTGGGCATGAGCAGACACGCCGCGACCCAGCGCGCCGGCGAGCTGCTGACCGAGGTCGGCCTGGGCGAGTGGGCGGTGTCGCGCTATCCCAGCCAGCTGTCGGGCGGCCAGCGCCGCCTGTCGCTGCTGGCCACCGCCCTGGGCTGCGACCCCGACGTCGTGCTCCTGGACGAACCCACCGCCGGGCTCGACGTGCTGCGCCGCCACGAGGTGCTGCAGCTGCTCGTCGGCCTGCGCCAGGCCGGGCGGACACTGGTGGTGTTCACCCACGACGTCGACGCGCTCCGCGGGCTGGCCGACCGCGTCGCCGTGCTCTACCGCGGCTGGCTCGCCGAGCTCGGACCCGCTGAGCAAGTCCTTGACAACCCGCGTCACCCCTACACCTGGGGCCTGCTCAACGCCTACCCGTCGCTGGGCACCGTCAAGGACCTGCGCGGCATCCGCGGCGATCCCCCGGACCCGACCGTGGTCGCGGTCGGCTGCCCGTTCGCTGACCGCTGCACCCAAGACGTCGCTGAGTGCCACGAACCCGGTCGCCCGCCGCTGGTGGCTCCCGAGGGCGAGGACGGCACACGGCTGGTGTCGTGCGTGCGCGGTGGGCTGGTCCCGGTGCTGACCGCCCGCGGGCTGCGCAAGACCTACCAGGTGCGTACCGGGGTCGTGCGCCGCGAGACCGTCACCGCCGTGGACAACGTCGACCTCGACGTGCACGAGGGGGAAGTGCTGGGCTGCATCGGGGGCACCGGCGCCGGCAAGTCGACCTTGGGTCTCCTGCTGGTGCGCCTGGTCGAGCCCGACGCCGGCAGCGTGCACCTGCAGGGCCGCGATGTGCTCGCCGCCCACGGCGATGCGCTGAAGGACGTGCGCCGCAGCGCCCAGATGCTCTTCCAAGACCCATACGAGGCCATGTCGTCACGCCTCACTGTGCGCCAAGCCGTCCGCGAGCCGCTGGACATCCAGGACATCGGCGAACCCACGGGTCGCGACGAGGCGGTCGCCAGCGCACTGGTCGAGGCCCGGCTCCGCCCGGACCCATCGTTCCTCAAACGCCACACCCACGAGCTGTCCGGCGGCCAGTTGCAGCGTGTGGCGCTGGCGCGGGCGCTCGTGCTGGAGCCCAAGCTGCTCATCGCCGACGAGTCGGTCAGCATGCTCGACCCCTCCGAGCAGACCAAGTTGTTGCAGCTGCTCAAGAGCCTGCAGGTCGAACGCGGCATGGCCATGATCTTCATCTCCCACGACATCGCCGTGGTCCTGCGCGTCGCCGACCGCGTCGTCGTGCTCGACCAGGGCCGCATCGTGGAAGAGGCGAACAGCACCCAGATCCTGGTCGCGCCGCAGCACCCACAGACCCAGCGACTGGTCGCCGCCAGCGGCGCCCCGCTCCTCAGTGCGCTCGACGTGGCCGGCAACGGCCACCGCGGCCACGTCCCCGAGCCCGACCGTTCCACCACGAAAACGGAGTAACCACCTGATGATCACCACCCGCAACCTCCTCGCGTCCCTGCTGCTCGCCAGCTGCTTGGTCCTGTTGGCGGCCTGCAGCCCCACAGCCGACACCCCCGACCAGGCCGACACCCCCGCCGACGACGAGTCCGGCGACGACGGCGCCACCGAGCGTCTCGAACGGCTGCGCTTGGCCGGCGGCGACTACGGTCCTCCCACCCCGTTCGCGTACGTGCGGGGACCCGGCCTGATCCAGACCGGGTTGATGTTCGACACGCTGCTGTGGATGAACCCCGACGGGGAGACGATCCCCTGGCTGGCCGAGGACTGGGAGTCCAACGAGGACGGCACCGAATGGACGTTCACCTTGCGCGAGGACGTCGAGTGGCACGACGGCGAACCGCTGACCGTCGATGACGTCGTCTTCAGCTTCGACTACCTGACGGCCGGCCCGCCGGGCATCTCCACCCGCGACCTCGACATCGTCGATGAGGTCGTTGCGGAGGGCGACCGCGAGGTGGTCTTCCGGTTGTCGGAGCCCTACGCCGGTTTCGAGGACAACGTCGCCGGCCTGTGGGGGATGTTCGTCCTCCCCGAGCACATCTGGGCAGACGTGGAGGACCCACAGCGCTACCTCGAAGAGGACGCGTTCGTGGGCTCGGGTCCCTACGAGCTCGTCGAGTTCGACGCCTCCGCGGGCAGCTACCTGTACGAGGCCAACGATGACTTCTTCCTCGGCGAGCCCCACGTGCAGCGGCTCGAGTTCCTTCCCGAGATCGAGGACGAGCTGCTGGCCCTCGAGCGCGGCGAGCTGCACGCCGCCGGCGTCTCCCGCGAGCCCTTGCCCGACGAGCAGTTCGAGTCGTTCGCGTCCCAGTTCGGGCTGGTCGAGGCCTCGGGCGAGTGGAACCATGCGCTGCACTTCAACCTCGACGCCGGCTTCCCCTACGACGAGGTCGACTTCCGTCACGCCGTGGCCTACGCGATCGATCGCCAGGACATGGTCGACCGGCTGCTGTTCGGCCGTGGCGCACCGGGAAGCACGGGCGCCATGGCCCCCGACCACCCGTTCACGCCCGACGACCTCCCCGCCTACGAGCACGACCTCGAGCGTGCCGGCGAGTTGCTCGACGGGCTGGGCATCGAGGACGCTGACGGCGACGGCGTGCGTGAGTTGCCCGACGGCGAGGCGTTCCAGATCGATCTGAAGTCCAGCCAGCGCTTCGGGGCCCGCGACCCGCAGCTGGTGGCCGAATACCTCGGGGAGGCCGGTCTCGACACGCAGGTGACGATGCTCGACCGTGCCAGCGCCGACGAAGCCGGCCACGAAGGCAACTACACGATGATGCTGCACGGCTACGGCGGCCTGGGCAGCGACGTCGACCGACTGCGGACCCGGTTCCACTCCGAGGCGGAGTCCAGCGGACAGTCGACGGTGCACGGCTACGCCGACGAGCGATTCGACGAGCTGGCCGAACAGCAGCGGGGCATCGTCGACGAGCAGGAGCGCCGGGAGGTCGTCGCCGAGATGATGCACATCCTGGCCGAGGACCTCCCTCTTTTGTCGCTGTACGTGCCCGACCGGCTGACCTTCTACGACGAGTCCGTGTTCGACGCGTGGGCCTACACGCCAACGTGCACGCCCTGCGGGGCCACGAAGAACAAGTACACGTTCGTCACCGGCGAGTGACCCGCCACGCCGACCCGCCACGTCCCGCACACGCAAAGGAGCAACCGATGCGTCCTGCCATCACCACGAGACCCCTGCTGTTGCTGCTGACCCTCGTGGTAGGGGCCCTGGTCGTCGCCGCCTGCGGCACCACCGCCGACCAGGGCGAACCGGCCGACCGGAGCGACGAGGCGGACCCGGCAGCAGGCGACGACGAGCGGGTCGAACGACTCCGGTTGGCGGGCGGTGACTACGGCCAACCCACGCCGTTCGCGTGGGTACGCGGACCCGGGCGCATCCTCGCCGGCTATCAGTTCGACACGCTGCTGTGGTGGGACGCCTCGGGCGAGTTCGGGCCGTGGCTGGCCGAGGACTGGGAGGCCAACGACGACGGCACACAGTGGACGTTCACCCTGCACGACGACATCGCATGGCAGGACGGTGAGCCCCTGACGGCCGGCGACGTGGCCTTCTCGTTCGACTACTACACGGAGGGTGCCGCGGCCGATTCTGGCCGTGGCGGGGCTCTCGAGGTCGTCGACGACGTCGTCGCCGAGGACGAACGCACCGTGACGTTCATGCTTCCCGAGCCGTACGCCGCGTTCGAGTCAGACGTCGCCGGCAGCATGATGATCCTGCCCGAGCACATCTGGGCGGACGTCGACGATCCACAGCAGTACCTCGAGGACGACGCCTTCGTCGGCTCCGGGCCCTACCGGCTGGCCGAGTACGACGAGGCGGCCGGGAACTACCTCTTCGAGGCCAACGACGACTTCTTCCTCGGCGAGCCCCACGTGCAACGAGTCGAGTTCGTGTCGGTCGAGGACGAGCTCCTGGCACTGGAACGGGGCGAGCTCGATGTTGCCGAGATCGCTCGTGAACCGCTGCCCGACGAGCAGTACGACGCCTTCGATGCCCAGTTCGGACGGGTCGACGGCTTCGCCGACTGGACCCTCGCGCTGCACTTCAACCTCAACGAAGGCTTCCCCTACGACGAGGTCGACTTCCGCCACGCGGTGGCCCATGCCGTCGATCAGCAAGACATGGTCGACCGCTTGGTGTTCGGTCGCGGGCTGCCCGGCAGCAGCGGTGGCCTGGCGCCCGAGCACGAGCTCAACCCCGGAGATCTGCCACGCTACGATGACGGCCCGGACCGGGCCCGTGAGCTGCTCGACGGATTGGGCATCGAGGACACCGACGGCGACGGCACACGAGAGCTGCCCGGCGAAGAGTCGTTCCAGATCGAGCTGTTGGCCAGCGCCCGCTTCACCCCGGATGGCCCCCAGCTCGTCTCCGAGTACCTCGAGGAAGTCGGCCTCGACGTCGAGGTGAAGATTCTCGACCGATCTGCCGCCGACGAGGCCGGCGCCGAAGGCAACTACACCATGGCCCTGCACGGCTATGGCGGGCTCATGTCCGATCCCGACACGCTGCGCCAGCGCTACCACGCAGAGGCACCGCCGCGGGGACACTCCACGGTCCACGGTTACGCCGACGACGAGGTCGACGAGCTCGCCGAGGCGCAGCTGACCGCCACCGATCCCGCCGAGCGGCGCGAGATCGTGGCCGACCTGCAACGCGAGATCGCCGAGGACTTGCCGGTGCTGTCGACGTACGTGCCCACTCGGTACCTGTTCTACGACGAGGCGACCTTCGACGGGTGGTACTACACGCCCGGTTGCAGTCCCTGCCGTGGCAGCCGCAACAAGCACATGTTCGTCACCGGCCAGGAGACCGGCCTGCCCGATCAGGCGTCTTCCTGACGGTGTTGGAACGCCTACGCCTCACCCGCCCGCCCGCCCGCCCTGCGGTGGCGGCAGGAACAAGTACAGGATCAGCACATCACCGGCGCAGGAGGCCGGTGCCAACGACTGAAGGGCCCCGACATGACCGTTGACGAACAGACCCTCGACCGCACCGTGGCCTTCCACGGCCACCTCTGCCCCGGCCTCACCATGGGGATGCAGGCCGCCGCCATCGCCCTGCGCGACATCGGCCCCCATTCGAAGGACGAGGAGGTCGTCGCTGTCGTCGAGACGGACATGTGCGGCACTGACGCCATCCAGGTCCTCACCGGCTGCACCTTCGGCAAGGGCAACCTCATCCACCGCGACTGGGGCAAGAACGCCTACACGTTCTTCCGTCGCTCGGACGGCAAGGCCATCCGGATAGCGGGTCGGCCGGACGCAAGGCAATGCGACCCCGAACACCAGGAGTTGCGCGCGAAGATCAGCGCGGGCGAGGCGACCGACGCCGACCGCGAGCGCTTTGCCGAGCTGCACCAGGCGCAGGCCCGTGCCTTGCTCGGGCTGGACCCCGACGAGCTGTTCGACGTTCAGCCGGTCGACGCCGAGCCGCCCGCACGAGCGCGCATCCACGCGTCCGTGCAGTGCGCACGCTGTGACGAGCGGACCATGGAGACCCGTATCCGGCTGCTGGAGGGGCGCCCGCTCTGCACACCTTGCTTCGAGGCTGACCAGGGGACCCGATGACCGGCGTGCAACCTTCTCGGTCCGCCGACCCCTCCCGTGAGGGTTTCCTCGCACTGCCCGGGGAGGTGAGAGATTGGCGCACAGTCGTCCTCACCGACGCTGCGCTGGCCACCGGGCTGCTCGCTGCCCTTCCTGCGAGCGCCGCCGAGGCCGCGTCACGGCTGGGGTTGTCCGACCACGCCGTGCGCATCGTCCTTGATGCGCTACGTGAGTTCGGCGTCGTGGAGCGCAACGGGGAGCGGTACCACCTCGGTCCCGCAGCACCCGACGACGCCGCCGCGGCCACGGTGCAGCATCACGCGCGCGTGCTGCGGTCGTGGAGCAGCGCGCTTCCTGACCGGCTGGCCGGAACGCAACGGTCCGCCGGTGGTGACGAGCGGACCGCCGCCGAGCGTGCCCGCTGGCTGCAGGCGCTCGCCGTCACGGCCAGGCACCGCGCGCCCGAGGTCGCCGACCACTGCCTGCAACGCTTCGCGGACACACGACGAGTCCTCGACCTGGCCGGCGGACACGGCGAGTACGGGCTGGAGTTCGCCCGCCGCGGGCTTGACGTCACCTTGCAGGACCTGCCGGAGGTGATCGAGATCGTCTCCACCTGGGGCAGCCTTCGCAACACGTCGGTGACCCTGGTGCCGGGCGACGCCTTCGAGGGGCTTGCCTCAGGTCCCTTCGATCTCGTCCTTGCCGCCGGGTTCACCCACACCCTAAGACCCGACGCCAACGCCGAGCTGTTCAAGAAACTCGACGCCGTCACCGCTCCAAATGGCGGCGTGGCCGTCGTCACCTTCCTTCGCGGCCGCCGGCCGATCGCTCCGCTGTTCGCAGTGCAGATGCTCGTAGCCGGCGGCGGGGACACCCACGGCCTTGACGACTACCAGCGGTGGCTGACCGCCGCAGGGTTCGATGCACCGGAGGTGGTGGACCTCGAATACGGCACCTCCCTCCTCACCGCCGCTCGGTGACTTCAAGGGGCAGCAACCGCCGGTCGCGGGCAGCGCGCGGCGTTTGATCATCCGGGCGATCGACTTGCCGGTCAGCGCAGCGACGGCAAGGCGACCGTGGCGGTCGACATCGCGAACACCGGTCCCTCCGAGATGGCGGCGGTGTGCATCCAAGCGCGGACGACTCGCACCGCGCACAGGTCCTCGCTGGGGGCGTAGCGCACCCCGACCAGCCGGCCCTTGGCCTCCTGGTCGCCCTTGGAGCGCAGCAGGGTGGACGACGAGCCCGTCGGGGTCGTCTGCTGGGCAAGGGTGTGACGCGCACCAACGCGTTGGAGGCGCTGGCGATCTCGGGGTGGGTGCGCGGCCTGTCCACCCGCGACATCCAGGCGGCGCTGACCGCGCACGTCATCAGGCACGACGCCCGCAGGATGTTCGCGATGTGCGCTGTCCGCACGACTCATGTGACCTTCAGGGGTCGAGATGCATCCCTATCTAGGAAGGCCGCGCAGACGGCCTCACCCAACCTATAGGACCAAGGAGATCGTCATGGGTTTCGCACGTTTCATGGCCGGCCCGCTCGGGCGCGGCCTGCGCATCGTCGCCGGCATCGCGCTGGTGGCCATCGGGCTCACGACGGGTGGCGCGGGCGGGATCGTCCTGGCGCTTGTTGGGTTGGTGCCGATCTACGCCGGAGCGGCCAACGTTTGCCTCATCGCCCCGCTGCTGCGCGCACCCTTCCGTGGCCGCGACGCGCAGGAATAACTGCTGTCAGAGGAGCCGCCACCGCCCGACCCGCGACGAATTCGGCGATCGAAACGGTGGACCTGAACGAGCAGCCGTTGGCCGAGGCGGAGACAGCATGGCACACCTGCGCCTGGGCGACACGGCCCCGAACTTCACCGCCGAGACCACCGACGGCACGATCGATTTCCTCGACTGGAAGTCCGGCAGCTGGGCCGTCCTGTTCAGCCACCCCGCCGACTACACGCCGGTGTGCACGACCGAGCTGGGGACCGCGGCCCGCCGCAGCCCCGACTTCGCGGCTCGCGACGTCAAGCTCATCGCCCTGTCGGTGGAACCCATCGAGGACCACCCCGGCTGGGCCCCCCACATCGGCGAGGTCGGCGGCACCGACCTCAACTTCCCCATCATTGCCGACCCGGACCGCACCGTCGCCGAGTTGTACGACATGATCCACCCCGGCGAGGGCGACGCCTCCACGGTCCGCTCCGTGTTCGTGATCGACCCGGATGACCGCATCCGCCTCACCGCCATCCAACAACACGCCCACCCCATCGACGTCCTCGCCGACATCCGTCGCACCGGCGACCTGCCACCGCAACTGGACCTGGCCGCCGTCTGCGGCCCATCGCCGTGAACCCCCGCGTCGCACCACGACCGGCGCCCGCTACCGCGTCGTGGTCACCGAAGAAAGCGACCAGGGCAGCGACATCGCCTTCGACCGCACCGGCGACGCGTTCGTCGTCGGCACCGCCGAACTGTCCGGTACCCGCATCACCGCCGAAGTCAAACACGACGACGACCCCTTCATGCGCGAACGCCTCGTGACCTAACATCACCAACGCCGTCCGCCACCCCTGACCCTACTGGAGCCCGCCACGGAGCGCTAACGCAATACCGTCACTGTAGTTCTGCCCGATGGTACTGAGGGTAGGTCGCCAGCGGGGAAGCGTCAGCGCTATGGTGCGCCTTCTCGGCTGCGGCCCGAGCATGAGGGAACCACACGGAGGAGCACTTCGATGGCCGATCCCGCGTCCCGCGACGCAGCCTGGCAGGCCGTTCACGACAGGATGCTCGACGTCATGAAGGCGGCAGACGAGCACTTCGGCGACCACGAACCCACCGAGAAGGAGCTCCACGACTTCCTGCGCGAGCGGCTGCTCGCAGAGGGCAGGAGCGAGGCCGAGGCCGACGAGATCCTCCGGGAACTCTAGATCGCCACACCCGCGATGTGACCGATCCGTGCCCGTTCCCGTCGTCCTAATAGAGGAGGTACATCTCTACTGCTCTACTGCCGAGAGGACGAACGATGAGCGAGCAGAAGGCCGACATGCAGTGCGAGGTCTGTGGACATCCGGTCCCAGCCGAACAGCCGGCGCTACGCGTCGGTTCCTGCGAGTTTCCCTTCCGAGTGCACGACGAGTGCCGAGACCGCATGGGCGACATCCAGGAGTTCATCGAGGATCTCTGCCGGCTGTCGGACGAGCAGCCGGACGGGCTGCTGGGGCTTGGCGGCTGGGACCTTGCGGCAGGTGCTGACACGGCGACCGCCGAGCAGGGTGGTGAGGCACGGGACGCGCTCGCCACGTCCCTGGACGCATACCTCACCGGCAGCGAACCCGACGGGGGGCGCCTCAACGTCGAGAACGGAGCCCTGTACCTGGACGGCTGGTGGCCGGTGCTGGTGGGGCTGGGCGAGCGCGTCCAGCTCGTCCGCGCCGACGACGACCCGGAGGCCCTGGGGCTCGGCCGCGTGGTGGCGGGCGCACTCGCCCGCCACGGGCTGCGACCGTGCACGATGGATGAGCGTCTCACCGAGTCCATCGGGTTGCAGCGCCTGGGGCTCCTGGGAGCCAGCTGGCAGCTGTGGGCTCCTGACCAGGAGCTGGCGGACGCCGCGCTCGCCGACCGGCAGCCGGCTGGGGAGCTGCGCCCGACCTCCGATGATCATGCAGCTGCCCCGCAGCGGTAGGGTCCACGAGTGACCGCGGCGCGCGGGCATGGCACGTCGATCGCATGGGTGGTGGCGCTGTTCGACGCCCATGCAGACGGGGTGTTCACGCTCGCGC
Organism: Egibacteraceae bacterium; assembly: GCA_040905805.1. Lineage (NCBI taxonomy): Bacteria > Bacillati > Actinomycetota > Nitriliruptoria > Egibacterales > Egibacteraceae > Egibacteraceae bacterium. The sequence continues at coordinate 21,872 of JBBDQS010000103.1, forward strand.
GCCGCATGCTCTGGAACACCGCTGACGGCGAGGACGTGGTGCAGCGAACCTTCGTGCGCGCCTTCACCCGCGGACATCAGCTTCGGGATGCGTCGAAGGCCCGCTCGTGGATCTACCGCATCGCCTACCACGAGTGCCTCACGGTGCTGCGTGAGCGGCGCGACATCCCGACCGATCCCGCGCTGCTGCCCGAACGTGAGGCCCCGGACCGTCCGGATCGGGAGGTGGAGCGCCGCCAGCTGGCGCTCCGCCTGCGGGCGGCGATCGACACGTTGCCCCCGACCCTGCGACCGGCCTTCGTGCTGCGGGACGTCCAGGGCGTGCCCATGACCGAGGTCGCCGCGGTCCTCGACGTGGGCCTGTCAACCGCGAAGATGCGGGTGCACCGTGCGCGGCTGCGGCTGCGGGAGCTGCTGGACGAGGAGGACCGCCGTGCGCTGCGATGAGATGGCCGACCGTCTGACCGACCTGCTGGAGGGCGACCTGTCAGCAGCCGAGGAGCAAGCCGCGCTCGCGCACCTCGCGACGTGTCCCAACTGCGAGCTGGTGCTCGCCGACGTGCGGGGGCTGCTCGACGCGGCGCCGGGTGCCGCGCGTGACGTCCTCGATCCGGAGGCCCGCAAGCGCCTCCGCGCCGCCGTGGTGGCGGAGCTGTCCAGCGGCGACCACTAGGCCTCAAATAAGCGAGTCGGGGCTTCGGGCTCGTGTTCGCCGGTGTTGAGGTTGTTCAGGGTCGGTTCGTGCGAGCTGAAGGGGCTGTGGGTGGTGATCCATGGCGTTGGCGGCGATCGATCAGCGCTTTGGTGTCGTCGCGGGCGGCGTTGTCGGGTCTGCGGGCGCGCTGGGGTGGTGCCGGGGTGTGTGCCTGGCACAGGGGGTCATCTGAGTAAGGAGCCGTCACGGAATAACGTTCGAGTAGTTATACGGTTGGTGGTTGGTGGTTGGTGTGGGCTGGGTCGCACGTGGTGGTGTGACACGTGGGCCACCATACGGCGCACCACACGGCAAGGAACAGGCCGCCCCATAGGTCGCGCTACATGGGAAACGACAGGCCGCACCATACGGTGGACCCCACCGCCGGGCTCGACGGCCTGACGGCCTCGACGGCCGCAGAGCGCGCATCCCATTGACGATTATCGAGATTGAGTCAAGCCCGGTATCGTTGCCTGAGCCCGTCACGACATGTTGGTAGTCGACCGCCGACTCAATCTGTGGACTGACGACTACGTGAGTAACGAAGCGTTCGAAATCACTGGGTGCGTCGATCGAGAGCATCCCCGCCTGTTCGAGGAATTCATCGACAAAAGCCTGTGTGATCTGATCTAGTGCCAACTTGTTTTCCTGCCTTCGTCGCGCGCTCTGTTCCCGTGGGGTCAGCGCCGTGGAGGCTACCCGCCCGGCGCGACGATCGCGCCGAAGGCGACGCTTCGGAGTCGGCCTACCTGACGCGGAGCATCGTTGCCGGGATGCCCACAACGCCTAGTGGCGGCGTAACTGCCGAGCACTCCCAGGGCAATGTTCGAGGGCAGGACGACGCCGATGGCACGCGGATGCATACGACTCCACGCGCGAACATCGCGTCGGGCAACGAGTGGGCTCAGGCAGGGTGCCGGGCACCCACCGATCCAGCGACAGTCGATGTACCTTCCGATATCGGCTGCTCCTCAAGGGTAGCTGGGACGTCCTCAACCTTCGAGGATCCGCCGAACTACGAAGGCTGTTGAGCGCCCGGGGATGGTGACTGCTCGGCGGCAAGGCCGGGATTCTCGAACCCTGCAGCATCCTCGGACAGGAACTCGGGCCGCGGCATCATCGCCTCCGGGCGGCCCTTGCCGGGTTGTGCCGCCGTCGAGTTGTTGATTGCGCCGTCACGCTCCGGACCCGGCATGAGAGCCGGGCACCCTCGGTGGGATCACCTTCCATGTGACTGAGCTGAGACGCCACAGGAAATCGGCGGTTCTGGGTTTTGCGCCCGGGGCCTGGCCCTGCAAGCGATGCGGCAGGGTGACGCTAGCGATTCGTCATGAGCGATCCAGGTCCAGACGCGGAGCTGCCGCGCCCGGTGGCTCGGTGCCCTTGACGGTCTCGTACTCGACGGCCTGGAGACGGGCGTCCCATGTGAAGACCGCACGCGCATCGACCATTACCGCCGTAGCGACGTACAACGCGTCGACGCCGGTCCTGACCGGCGTCGTGGCGACCACGTCACGAGCGATCTTCGCCATACGTCGGTCGACCTCGACGAGCCGGAGCCAGTCGCTGTCGAGGAAGGCATCCAGCTTGGCACGCGCGTCAGCGTCGCTCCGGTCAACCTCCTGTGACCAGCGGGTGACCTCGACCTGGATGACCATCGGAGCCCACAGCTCTACACGGGCTTCCTCTGCGTCGAGTAGTAGCTCACGCGACTTCTCATAGCGCCGCACTTCACGGTTGAGGTGTGCGATGAGGACGCTCGCGTCGACGACCCCGCGGGACGGCCGCTCAGCCACCGCGCTGATCCCGTAACCACTCAACGGAGTCCGGTCCGCCCTGAAGCGCACCGCCCATCTCGGCGACGCTGACGCGTCGCGGTTCCGGCGCAGCCTCCACTCGCGCGTTGCCTATGCGCACCGGGCGGCCGAGGTAGTCACGTCGGATACGCCCAACGACGGTCACACGGTCGCCGATCAGCTGGCTCGCCTCCCGCAACAGTGGCTTTCCGACGTAACACTCCACGCCCCGTCCGTAGGTCTCATCCTCCACCGTCACGTGAGCACCCTTGCGAAGGGTGGCCGTGATGAGCGTGCCGGTCACGGATCCGATCGCGTCCGTCTCCTCGTGGAGAACACGGTCGAGTGTCCGGTAGGTCTGTCGTGTGAGCGTTCGAGCCTTCCCGTCGGCGCGAAAGGACACGCCGTCGATCGCCGTTTCCCCGAACCAGGACGCAGCCTGATAAAGGGCAGTGGCCGTGGCACGTGCCATCCACTCCGGCACGCCGTCGTCCTGCTCCAGCATTGCGACCCCGACCTCTATCCGGTGCGCCACCTCCAGGAACGCCTCATCGACGTCGGTATCAGCCTGCTTGGCCTGCGGATCCCACACGATCGTCGGTGCAGAAGCGTGGAGCCCTTCGATGGTGAACTCCACCCCAGCGTCCCGGGACGCGTCTGTCATGATGCGCACGGCAACATCCACAAGGATGCGGAACTGCTCGGCGGTCACTTGGTGGGAGTCACCGTTGATGACGAACGTCAGCACGTCCTCACCTCCTTGCACCAGCGTAGAGCGCGGAACCCCTCCGACGGCCACTACTTCGCATCATCGGCGAAGGGTGCGACATCCCAGCCCGGTTTGCGCAGACCCGGAGTCCCGACTCTGGAGCGCGGCCGCCCGAAGCGGGGGCTATCGCTCGGGATGGGCAGCCGAGAAGGTTCAAACCCTACGCCCCATCTCGTGCCTCGCGAGTGCGGTCTATGCCGGGTTGGACCGGGATCCGGCTGCCAAGGGCGTCATTACGCTCCGTGGCCCGCGAGGGAGCACCGGACACCGCCACGTGGGTCGACGTCCAACCTTGTGGTATCCGCCGATCCCACAGCCGGGCATGACGTGGGCGTAGGTGTCCAGTGTGAAGGCGACCGAGCTGTGTCCAAGGCGCTCGGAGACCACCTTCGGGTTGATGCCAGCGGCCAGCAGTAGCGAGGCGTGGGTGTGCCGGACGTCCTGCAGCCGGATGGGCCGCACGCCGGCGCGCTTGACGGCGCGGCGGAAGGCCAGGGAGATGGCCGGCGGGTTCCACCAGCTGCCGTTCGCGCGCGGGAACACGAGGTTGTGGTCCTGCCACGCGGACCCGAGCGCGAGCTTGCCCTCGTTCTGCGCGGCCCGGTGCGCCCGCAGCTGAGCGACGCTGCGGCGGTCGAGGTGGATGGTGCGCGCCGAGCCTTCGGACTTCTGCTCGTCCTGGGGCCGGAAGCCCTCGGCGGTGGCCACGATGGTCTGTCGGACCGTCAGGGTGGCGGCCGCCAGGTCCACCTCGCTCCAGCGCACGCCGAGGATCTCCGAGCGGCGCATCCCGGTGGCCGCGAGGACGCACCACAGGGTGTGCAGCTCGTACCCCCGGGTGCTGTCGAGGAACTCCCGCAACTCCGAGGGGCTCCACGTCTGCATGCCCCGCCGGCGGGCGGCCTTGACGACCCTCATGGGTGGCGGGTCGGCGAGCAGCGCGACGTTGCGGGTGAGCAGCCCCCAGCGGACCGCGTCGTTGAGCGCCTTGCGGATCATCGCGTGGATGCGCCGAACCGAGGTGGGCGACAGCCCGCCGGGTTTGTGGACACGGCCGTCCCGCAGCAGGTCGGCGTAGAGCCGGTTGAAGTGGGCTGCGTTCAGGTCGCCGAGGGAAGGCCCACTTGAACCTGCCGGCGAGCCCGCACTTGCCGCAAGTGCGCTCCTTGACGCGGTTGCCGCACTTCGTGCAGCGCTTGTAGACCGTGCCGC
>JBBDQS010000104.1 GCA_040905805.1 Egibacteraceae bacterium
GTGGCCCGCGCGGCCCTGCGCCTCGCGGCCCACAAGCTGCCGGTCAAGTGCCGGTTCGTCACGCGGGAAGGGGAGTAGGCATGGATGCATCCGAACTGCGCGAGCTGAGCGACGCGGAGCTGGTCGAGAAGCTGGCGGAGCACAAGGAAGAGCTGTTCAACCTGCGCTTTCGCATGGCGACGGGCCAGCTGGACAACTTCCGGCGCCTGCGGCTGGTCAAGCAGGACATCGCCCGGGTGTTCACCGTCCAGCGCGAGCGCGAGCTCGCCGCCGGGCCGACGAAGGTGGAGGTGGAGCGATGAGCGCGCTCGCACAGGACCGCAACGACCAGGACGACCGCAAAGACCGCAAGGTGCGGCAGGGCTTGGTCGTGAGCGACAAGATGGACAAGACTATCGTCGTGCGGATCGACCGACGCACCACCCACCCGCTGTACGGCAAGACGGTCACCAAGTCGACACGCCTGCATGCCCACGACGAGACCAACGACGTGCGGGTGGGCGACCGGGTCCGGATCGTCGAGACCCGGCCGCTGTCAAAGACCAAGCGCTGGCGCGTCCTGGACGTGCTCGAGCGCGCCAAGTAGTCCAGGGGACCGAGCCGACGGGCCTCCGTGGTGGAGGCGAACTAGAAGGCCTTACCCGAGAGCCGGAACCACGGAGGCCCGTCGGCTCACCTCGTCAAGAAGCCAGAAAGAGAACCAGCGATGATCCAGCAAGAGAGCAGGTTGCGCGTAGCGGACAACACCGGTGCGCGTGAAGTGCTGTGCATCCGGGTGCTCGGCGGGTCCGGCCGGCGCTACGCCGGTGTCGGCGACGTGATCGTCGGCACGGTCAAGAACGCGATCCCCGCGTCCAACGTGAAGAAGGGCGAGGTGGTGAAGGCGGTCGTGGTGCGTGCTCGCAAGGAGCGCCGCCGACCGGACGGCACCTACATCCGCTTCGACGACAACGCCTGTGTGCTCATCAACGACCAGCGCAACCCACGCGGTACCCGCATCTTCGGCCCCGTCGGGCGAGAGCTGCGGGACAAGCGCTTCATGAAGATCGTCTCGCTCGCTCCCGAGGTGCTGTAGCCATGAACAGGGTGAAGAAGAACGACACCGTCCGGGTGATCGCCGGCAAGGACCGAGGCACCAGCGAACGGCCGAAGGAGGGCCGCGTGATCCGCGTCTACCCGAAGCAGGACCGCGTCCTGGTCGAGGGCGTCAACCGGGCGACCAAGCACACCCAGCTCCGCACCGGCGGGCGCGGTGCGCAGGAGGGCGGTATCTCCCACGAGGAGGCGCCGATCCCGCTGTCCAACGTCATGCCCGTGTGCCCCTCCTGCGGTGCGCCCACCCGGGTGGGCACCCGCGTGGTGGACGGGGCGCGCACCCGGTACTGCCGCAAGTGCGAGTCGGAGTTCTAGACATGACCACCACTGACAACGCCACCCGCTACGTCCCGCGGCTGAAGCAGCGCTATCAGGACGAGATCCGTGCACGCCTGCAGACCGAGCTGGAGCTCGACAACGTCATGCAGGTGCCGCGACTGGAGAAGATCGTCGTCAACGTCGGTGCCGGGGAGGCCGTGGCCGACGCCAAGGTGATCGATGCCGTGGTGCGTGACCTCACGACCATCACGGGGCAACGCCCCCGGGTCAACCGCGCGCGCAAGTCGGTCGCGGGCTTCAAGCTGCGTGAAGGCATGCCGATCGGGGTGAAGGCGACCCTGCGGGGTGACCGGATGTGGGACTTCTTCGATCGGCTGCTCTCGGTCGCGCTGCCGCGCATCCGGGACTTCCGCGGCCTGCCCGCCAACAGCTTCGACGGTCGGGGCAACTACACCTTCGGCGTGACCGAGCAGCTCATCTTCCCCGAGATCGACTACGACGACATCGACAAGGTCAGGGGGATGGACATCACGTTCGTCCTGACCGCGGAGAACGACCAGCAGGGGCGGGCCTTCCTGGACGCCTACGGGTTCCCGTTCGCGGGTCGCACCCCCGCCGGGAGCTAAGGAGAAACCCATGGCCAAGAAGTCGATGATCGCCAAGGCACGCCGCAAGCCCAAGTTCGCCGTGCGTGGGTACACGCGCTGCAACCGGTGCGGGCGTCCGCGTGCGGTGTACCGCAAGTTCATGCTGTGCCGCGTGTGCTTCCGGGAGCTGGCCCATGCGGGCGAGCTGCCGGGTATCCGCAAGGCCTCCTGGTAGGGCACACCCCGCACGAACACGGGAAGTGCCGGCGCGCAGTCGGTAACCCCGCAAGGAGCACTGAATCCCATGACCATGACCGACCCCGTCGCCGACATGCTGACCCGCATCCGCAACGCCAACGTCGCCTACAGCGAGGAGATCGGCATGCCCTCCTCGACCTTGAAGGCCGCGATCGCCGACATCCTGAAGCAGGAGGGGTACATCCGCGACTATCTCGTCGAACCGACGAAGCCGCAAGCGACGCTGCGGCTGGCGCTGAAGTACTCGCGGGACCGCGAGCGGTCGCTGTCGGGGATCCGGCGAGTGTCCAAGCCCGGCCTCCGGGTGTACGCGAAGAAGGACGAGATCCCCCGCGTCCTCGGCGGGCTCGGCATCGCGATCCTTTCGACCTCCTCGGGGCTCATGACCGACCGCGACGCTCGTCGGCAGGGCGTCGGCGGTGAGGTCCTGGCCTATGTCTGGTAGGAGCACGCAATGAGCCGCATCGGTAAGGAACCTGTGCCCGTCCCCTCGGGGGTGACCGCACGCCTCGAGGGCACCACCATCAGCGTGTCCGGTCCCCGGGGGACGCTGACACAAGTGATCGACCCCGCCATCACCGTGGCGGTGGAGGACGAGCAGATCGTCGTGACGCGGTCGTCCGACGTCCGTGAGCACCGGGCCATGCACGGTCTCTACCGGTCCCTGATCGCGAACATGGTCACCGGGGTGACCGACGGCTACGAGCGTGGTCTGGAGATCGTCGGCGTCGGCTACCGTGCCACGGCACGAGGCGCCGACGGCATCACGGTCCAGGTGGGCTACAGCCACCCGGTCGAGGTGGACGCACCGGAGGGCATCAGTCTGGGCGTCCCCACGCCCACCACCATCACGGTCGCGGGAGCAGACAAGCAGCAGGTGGGCCAGGTCGCCGCCAACATCCGGGCGATCAGGAAGCCAGAGCCCTACAAGGGCAAAGGCATCCGCTACGCCGGCGAGCAGGTCCGCCGCAAGTCCGGCAAGGCCGCCGGAACCTAGACGGTCGTCCGGCCCGGTCGCGACCCCGTATCTCGTCGCAGGAGGCACAGCAGATGGACCCCAAGAAGAAGCGCGCGGCTCGGGAGAGGCGCCACACCCGGGTGCGCAAGCGCGTGCGCGGCACCAACGAGCGCCCGCGGTTGGCCGTCTACCGGTCCAACACCCGCATCTACGCCCAGGTCATCGACGACGGTGCCGGCCACACGTTGGCCGCGGCGTCGAGCCTGGACACGTCGCTGCCCGGCGCCGACGAGGACGGCAAGGTGGGTGTGGCGAAGTCCGTCGGCAAGCTGGTGGCCGAGCGGGCTCGGGAGGCCGGCATCGAGCGCGTGGTCTTCGACCGGGGCGGCAACCGCTACCACGGCCGTGTTCGTGCGCTCGCCGAAGGTGCCCGAGAGGGTGGCCTCGAGCTCTAACCCCGATCGTCCGCCCGCGAACGACACAGAGAACGACACTCAGAGAGTCGAGGAACACCATGGCAGGACCAGGAGGAGGAGGCGCCCCCCGGGGCGGTGGACGCGGCCGCGGCGGCGGACGCGGCCGCGAGGAGGAGCGCAGTCCCTACGAGGAGAAGGTCGTCGCGATCAACCGTGTCGCGAAGGTCGTCAAGGGCGGCCGTCGCTTCTCGTTCACGGCACTCGTCGTGGTCGGTGACGCCAACGGGACCGTCGGCGTGGGCTACGGCAAGGCGAAGGAGGTGCCGGCAGCGATCCAGAAGGGTGTGGAGGAGGCGAAGAAGAACTTCTTCACCGTCCCCATGATCCAGAACACGATCGTCCATCCGGTGCTCGGCCAGGCTTCGGCCGGCAAAGTCGTCCTGAAGCCGGCGGCGCCGGGGACCGGCGTCATCGCCGGGGGCCCGGTGCGCGCTGTCCTGGAGTGCGCCGGAATCCGGGACGTCCTCGCCAAGTCGCTCGGGACGGCCAACGCCATCAACGTGGTCCATGCCACGGTCGCGGCTCTGCAGTCGCTGCACCGGCCGGACGACGTGGCCCGGTTGCGCGACCTCGACCTCGCCGAGCTGATGCCCAAGAAGATGTACGACAACATGACGGCAGGCACCTGACCATGGCACGCGACACCGCGACGACGGGTGACGGCGCGAGCCTGGAGATCACCCAGATCCGCAGCATCATCGGCTCGAAGGACCGCCAGCGGCAGACGTTGCGGTCGTTGGGTCTGCGGCGCATGCGCCAGACCGTCGTCCAGCCCGACCGCCCGGAGATCCGGGGCATGGTGTCCAAGGTCGCCCACCTCGTCGAGGTGCGCTACGCCGGCGACGACGTGGCGCTCGGGGTGGAGCCCGGGCAGGAGCCGAAGGGGGAGGGGAACCCGCCGGCCGGCGGATCGGTTGAGGACACCGACGCGACCGATCTCCGTGATGCCGAGGAGGAGGCGCTGGCGGTGCCCGGCAGCGCCAGCGCGGGCGACCTCGTGCAGAACCCCGCCTCGCTGACCTCCGCGGAGGCACCCGACGTCCCGAAGGGCGGCAAGGGCACAATCGATGACGATGACGAGGATGAGGGCGCGACCGCCGCGCCGCAGCCGCTCGGCGAACCCGCCGACGAGGAGCCAGCATGAAGATCCACCATCTGAAGCCGCCGCCCGGGGCCCATCGGGCCAAGACCCGCAAGGGTCGTGGAATCGCCGCGGGCAAGGGCAAGACCGCCGGCCGCGGCACGAAGGGCTCGGGCGCCCATGGGACCGTGCCCGCCGGATTCGAGGGTGGGCAGATGCCGCTGCAGCGCCGCCTGCCGAAGCTGCCGGGGTTCACGTCCCGCAACCGCGTCGAGTACGCCGCCGTCAACTGCGGCAGCTTGGAGGACGCGTTCGCCGCCGGTGACGAGGTCACCCCCGAGGCGCTGCGCGCCAAGGGGCTCATCCGGCGGGGCTCCGCGCCGGTGAAGGTGCTCGGGGGCGGGGAGCTGACCAAAGCGCTGGCGGTGACGGCACACGCCTTCTCCGCCTCTGCGCGCGACAAGATCAGCCAGAGCGGCGGGTCCGCCAGCGTCCTCCCACGCCGGCCCGTCCGCGCAGAGTAGGGAGCCGGCCATGCTGCGCGCGTTCGCCAATGCCTTCAAGATCCCCGACCTGCGGGGCAAGATCCTCTTCACCCTCGCGATCATCGCCGTCTACCGGCTCGGCTCGTTCGTGCCGATCCCGGGCGTGGACTACGGCGTGCTGCAGGCCGCTGCGGAAGCGGCGCGCGAGCAGGGCGGGATCACCGCACTGCTGAACCTCTTCTCCGGTGGCGCGCTGACGCAGCTGGCCGTCTTCGCGCTCGGCATCATGCCGTACATCACCGCGAGCATCATCATGCAGCTGCTCACCGTCGTGATCCCCAAGATCGAGGAGTGGAAGAAGGAGGGGGAGACCGGGACCAAGAAGATCACCCAGTGGACCCGCTATCTCACGGTGCTCCTGGCGATCATGCAGTCCACCGGGCTCGTCGTCCTCATCCAGACCAACCCGCAGCAGCTCTTCGGACCGGTGCCCGTCCAGGGCCTGATCCCGAACTCGAGCGTCGGCCTCACGATGCTGATGGTCCTGACGCTCACGGCCGGCACCGCGTTCATCATGTGGCTCGGCGAGCTGATCACCCAGCGGGGCATCGGCAACGGCATGTCGCTGATCATCTTCGCGGCGATCATCGCCGAGCTCCCGGGGCAGGGGCGCGCGATCCTGGTGGAAGCCGGGCCGGTGTTCTTCACCGTCAGCATGCTCGTGGGGCTGCTGCTCATCGTCGGGGTGGTGTTCGTCGAGCAGGGCCAGCGTCGCATCCCCGTGCAGTACGCCAAGCGACAGGTCGGCCGGCGCACGTACGGCGGCACCTCGACCTACATCCCGCTGAAGGTGAACCAGTCGGGCGTGATCCCGATCATCTTCGCGTCGTCGCTGTTGTACCTGCCGGCGCTGGCGTCCTCGATCGTCCAGAACCCGAGCTTCGTGAACTTCGTGAACGTCTACTTCGTGTCGGGCGACCACCCGGTGTTCATCGCCACCTACTTCGTGTTCACGGTCTTCTTCGCCTTCTTCTACACGGCGATCACCTTCAACCCGATCGACGTCGCCGACAACATGAAGAAGTACGGCGGCTTCATCCCCGGGATCCGCCCCGGTCGCCCGACGGCGGAGTACCTCGACAAGGTCCTCACCCGCATCACCAGCGTCGGCTCCCTGTACCTCGGGATCCTGGCGATCATCCCGTTCATCGTCCTGAACGCCGCCGGGGTGCCCTTCCCGTTCGGCGGGGCGGTGCTCCTGATCGTCGTCGGCGTGGGGCTTGAGACCATGAAGCAGCTGGAGAGCCAGCTGCTCCAGCGGCACTACGAGGGCTTCCTCAAGACGTGACCGCCGCTGCGTGCCTCCAGCAGGACCCTCCCCCGAGACCCCACGAGAAGGAGCTGGCCGTGCGTATCGTCCTCCTCGGTCCTCCCGGTGCCGGCAAGGGCACCCAGGCCGTGCGCCTCGCGACCGAGTTCGGCATCCCCCACATCGCCACGGGCGACATCTTCCGTGCCAACGTGAAGGGGCAGACCGAGCTCGGGCTGGAGGCCAGGACCTACATGGACCGCGGCGACCTCGTGCCGGACGCGGTGGTGAACCGCATGGTCGCCGAACGGCTCGAACGTGACGACTGCGGGGACGGCTTCCTGCTCGACGGCTACCCGCGGACGGTACCCCAGGCCGAGGAGCTCGAGCGGGTGCTGGCCGAGCGCGGCACGCCGCTGGCCGCGGTGCTGGCGTTCGAGGTGCCCGAGGACGAGCTGTTCACGCGCCTGGCCCACCGGGCCGAGGTCGAGGGACGGGCAGACGACACGGAGTCGGTCATCGCCAACCGGCTGCACGTGTACCGCACGCAGACCGCGCCGCTGGAGAACTACTACCGGCAGGAGGGCCGGCTGCACGACGTCGACGCGGTCGGGTCGGTGGACGAGGTGACCACGCGCGCGCTGGCGGTGCTGCGCTCCCTGTGACCGTGCGCGCATCCGCCGAGCCTGGTAGGCTGCGTGGTCGGCCTCGCCAGCGGGGTCCCTTCTGTGCTGCCTCACTGGCCTGCCTCACTGACCACTGCCCACCTGACGGCCCGAATCACTCCGGCCGGGGGCCAGGTAGGCGGCTGTCCGCCCGCCACATCCATCCGCCCACCCACCACATCACGATCGCGAGGATGACGTGAAGGTTCAGCCCTCCGTGAAGAGGATCTGCGAGAAGTGCCGCGTCATCCGACGGCACGGTCGCGTGATGGTGATCTGCAGCAACCCGCGCCACAAGCAGCGCCAGGGGTAGCGAGAGGACAGCGAGACATGGCACGTATCGCCGGCGTCGACCTCCCACGCGAGAAGCGCGTGGAGGTGGGCCTGACCTACATCTTCGGCGTGGGACGCACCCGCGCCCGCGAAGCGGTCGTCGCGGCCGGGATCGACCCGTCGGTGCGGGTCCGGGACCTGACCGAGGACGACATCCGCACGCTGCGCGACCACATCGACTCCAGCTTCAAGATCGAGGGTGACCTGCGGCGAGAGATCGCCCAGAACATCAAGCGCAAGGTGGAGATCGGTTCCTACCAGGGCATCCGGCACCGCCGCGGGCTGCCGGTCCGGGGCCAGCGCACCCACACCAACGCCCGGACCCGCAAGGGCCCGAAGCGCACCGTCGGTGGCCTGAAGAAGAAACTGAAGAAGTAAGGAACCCCTGACATGGCACAGCAGAGGAAGCAGGCGGGGGCCAAGGGCAAGGCTCGCACGCGCAAGAAGGAACGCCGCCAGGTCGCGCACGGCGTGGCGTACATCAAGAGCTCGTTCAACAACACGATCATCACGATCGCCGACCAGCAGGGCAACGTGCTGGCATGGGCCTCGTCGGGCAACGCCGGGTTCAAGGGCAGCAAGAAGTCCACGCCGTTCGCGGCGCAGCTGGCCGCGGAGCAGGCCGCCAAGCGCGCCGCGGAGTTCGGCGTCCGCAAGGTCGACGTGTACGTGCGGGGACCGGGCTCGGGTCGCGAGACCGCCATCCGCTCGCTGCAGGCCAACGGCCTCGAGGTGGCCGCCATCAAGGACGTCACCGCCATCCCCCACAACGGCTGCCGTCCGCCGAAGCGCCGCCGGGTCTAGCACGGCGTCACCTCGCATCGCGAGGGACGGTCAAGGAGAGGGAGCACCACACACATGGCTCGGTACACCGGACCCGACTGCAAGCTCTGCCGCCGCGAGCGCCAGAAGCTCTACCTCAAGGGCACCCGCTGCGAGGGGCCCAAGTGCGCGATCGAGAAGCGCCCCTACCCGCCCGGCGAGCACGGCCGTGGGCGCATCCGCGAGAGCGAGTACCTCCTCCAGCTGCGCGAGAAGCAGAAGGCCCGCCGCATCTACGGGGTGCTCGAGCGCCAGTTCCGCAACTACTACCAGGAGGCGTCCCGGCGGTCGGGCCTGACCGGCGAGAACCTCCTGCGCCTGCTCGAGCTGCGACTGGACAACGTCGTCTACCGCGGCGGGCTCGCCCGGTCGCGTGACGAGGCCCGCCAGATGGTGCGGCACCGCCATTTCCAGGTCAACGGGCGCACCGTCAACATCCCGTCCTACCGGGCCCGGGTGGGCGACGTGCTCACCGTCCGGGAACGCGCCCGCAACATGGTGCCCATCATCGGGTCGCTGGAGATCATCGGCACGCGCACCATCCCGTCGTGGTTGTCCACCGACCAGAACAAGCTGCAGATCAGCGTGCTCGACCTGCCGGCGCGCACGCAGATCGACGTGCCGGTCCAGGAGCAGCTCATCGTGGAGCTGTACTCCAAGTAGCGCGGTTCTTCGAGGGCCGGCGGGCCGTTGGCGGGCTCCGGACCGCTCACCCGCCCGCCCTCCAAGGTCCTCCGCCCGCCGACGGCCCGCCGGCCTCCATACCGACCGCTCCGCCCACACCGCTCCACGTAGGAGGCGAAAACATCAAGTGCTGATCGTTCAGCGTCCCACCATCACCGAAGAGGTCCTCACCGAAGGTCTGCGCTCGGCCTTCAGCATCGAGCCGCTGGAGCCCGGGTTCGGGTACACCCTCGGCAACAGCCTGCGGCGAACGCTGCTGTCGTCCATCCCCGGCGCGGCGATCACGAGCGTGCGGATCGAGGGTGTGCTCCACGAGTTCAGCTCGATCGAGGGGGTCAAGGAGGACGTCACCGACGTCATCTTGAACCTCAAGGACCTCGTGCTGCGCAGCGAGAGCGACCAGCCCGTCGAGATCTTCCTCGGTGGTGAGGGCCCCGGTGAGATCACCGCCGACTTCATCACCGCCCCCGCCGACGTCGAGATCCTGAACCGTGACCTGCACATCGCCACCCTGAACCGCAAGGGCCGCGTGGAGATGTACCTCACGGTGGAGCGCGGCCGGGGCTACGAGTCCGCCGAACGCAACAAGCGACCCGACCAGGCCATCGGGGTCATCCCGATCGACTCGATCTACTCGCCGGTGCGTCGGGTGACCTACCGCGTCGAGGCGACCCGCGTCGAGCAGATGACCAACTACGACCGGCTCATCCTCGACGTGGAGACCGACGGCTCGGTGACCCCCGGGGAGGCGCTGTCGAGCGCCGGCGCGACCCTGAAGGACCTGCTCGCCCTCTTCGCCGACTTCGAGGAGTCGGGACCCGGCGGGCTGTCGATCGGGCCGGACACGGCGGCGGCCCTGCCGAGCTCACCAGACCTGCTCCTGCCGATCGAGGAGATGGACTTCTCGGTGCGCTCGTACAACTGCCTGAAGCGCGAGGGCGTGGCGACCGTCGGCGAGCTGGTGCAGAAGACCGAGCAGGACCTGCTCGACATCCGCAACTTCGGCCAGAAGTCGATCGAGGAAGTGAAGCAGAAGCTCGCCGAGCTGGGGCTGTCCCTCGCCGACTACGGCGGCTACGCGCAGTAGGAGCAAACGATGCCGCAACCGAAGAAGGCCCCTCGTTTCGGGGGATCGCCGGCCCATCACCACCACATCGTGTCGAACCTCACGACCGAGCTCTTCCGCCATGGGCGGATACGCACGACGCTGGCCAAGGCCAAGACGACGCAGCCGGTCGCCGAGCGCATGGTCACGTTCGCCAAGCGCGGAGACCTCCATGCCCGCCGCCAGGTGCTGCGCGTGGTGCGGGACAAGGACGTCGTGCACAAGCTGTTCGCCGACGTCGGTCCCGCGTTCGCCGACCGCAACGGCGGGTACACCCGCGTGCTGAAGCTCGGCCCCCGCAAGGGGGACGCGGCACCCATGGCGCTGATCGAGCTCGTCGAGGGTGTGGCCGTCGGCGGCGAAGGGTCGCTGGAGGAGGCGCCGCGCCGTCGCTGGAGCCTGCGCCGCCGCCGCGGTGGCAGCCTCTCGGCCACCGCCCGGGAGCGCGGCGAGGACGAAGCCGCGAGCTTCGACCGGGGCGAGGAGGGCGCCGAGGCCTACGAGCAGCCGGAACCGGAACCGGAGCCCCAGCCGGAGCCGGAGCCGGAACCCGAGCCCGCCGCCACCGACGGGGACGACACGGAGGCGCCCCAAGCTGACCCCGCCGAGGTGGAGGCGCGCCTGGCAGCCGAGGACAGCGCTGCGGAGGCAGCCGACGGTGCGGACGACCCGGATCTTGAGGCGCTCCCTGACGACACGCCGTCGACGCCGACCGCCGACGAGTCCGACGGTGGCGAGAACGAGGACGACCGACCCTGACCGGCGAGGTCGACTGTTGTCGCCGTGGCGGCCACGCCCCAATTGGAACCGGTGACGTAGCCGAGCGGCGGGTGGGCTCGGCGACGGTCCGGCTCCGCATCGACCTGGCCTACGACGGGTCGGGATTCCGCGGGTTCGCCCGCCAGCCCGGTCAACGCACCGTCCAGGGCGTCCTCGAGGGCGCCCTCGGGCGGCTCCTCGACAGCGACGTCACGACCACGGGCGCGGGCCGGACCGATGCCGGCGTCCACGCCACGGCACAGACGGTGCACTGCGACGTCCCCGCCGGCGCACGCCTGCTCGTCGACCTGGCGCGGGCACGCCGTGGCCTCGACGCGCTCTGCGGCCGGGACCTGACCGTCTGGCGGGTGCGCCGCGTGCCGGACACGTTCAACGCCCGCTTCTCCGCGACCGGGCGGCGCTACCGGTACCGGATCTGCGACGCCGCGGCGATGGACCCGCTGTGGCGCCAGGACACCTGGCACCTCGGCACGCCCACGCTGGATGTCGCCGCCATGGAGGCCGGCGGGCGCCACCTCGTGGGCGAGCACGACTTCAGCGCTTTCTGCCGCCGCGCCGGTGACCAGCACCTCGTCCGGCGCATCACCCGGCTGGAGGTGCGGCGCCGGCGTGCCGGCCTCGTGACACTCGCTGTGGACGGCCGGGCGTTCTGCCACCAGATGGTCCGTTCGGTCACGGGCTGCCTGGTGCCCGTGGGGCAGGGCCTGCACCCCCCTGCATGGGTCGCGCAGGTGCTGGCCGGCAAGGACCGGCAGGCGATCGGACGGGTGGCCCCGCCGCACGGGTTGACCCTCGTGGGCGTCGCGTATTCCCGCCCCGCCGGTTGACCTGGGCGCCCGGGGTGCATACCCTGGCCGCTTGTGCGGTCCTCCGACCGCCTTCTTCTGTCCTGCCGCCGCCGGCCTGTTCGCAACACCCGACCTGGCGGCCCCCCGCCGAGACCGGATGAACCCCATGCGCACGTTCTCACCTCGACCGTCCGACATCGACCACCGCTGGTACGTGATCGACGCCCGGGACATGGTCCTCGGCCGTCTCGCCTCGCGTGTCGCCACGGTGCTGCGCGGCAAGCACAAGCCGACGTTCGCGCCCCACGTCGACGGCGGCGACTTCGTGGTCGTGGTCAACGCCGGTGCGGTCAAGCTGACGGGCAACAAGGGCACGCAGAGCCTCGCGCACCGCCACTCGGGGTACCCGGGCTCGCTGAAGTCGGTGCCATTCGCGCGGCTCCTCGCCGACCGGCCCGAAGAGCTGGTCGAGCGCGCCGTCAAGGGCATGCTGCCCCGCAACACCATCGGCCGGGCCCAGATCCACAAGCTCAAGGTGTACGCCGGGCCCGACCATCCGCACGCTGCCCAAAAGCCCGAGCCGTTCCCGCTGTAGGACCAAGGACACCCGATGTCAACGATCTTCACCGGACGCCGCAAGACCTCCGTCGCCCGCGTCCGCCTCGTGAGCGGCACCGGCCGCTTCGAGCTGAACAAGCGGCCGCTCGAGGACTACTTCCCCACCGAGTCGCTGCAAGGTGAGGTGCGCAAGCCCTTCGAGGTCACCGAGTCGGTGGGACGATACGACGTGATCGCCCGCATCAACGGCGGCGGGACGTCCGGCCAGGCGGGCGCCCTGCGCCACGGCATCGCCCGCGCGCTGGAGGCCGAGGACCCGGAGTGGCGCGGCCCCCTGAAGGAGGCGGGCCTGCTCAAGCGTGACCCCCGCAAGGTGGAGCGCAAGAAGTACGGCCTCAAGAAGGCCCGCAAGGCTCCGCAGTACAGCAAGCGGTAGCAGCGGGTCACCATGGGGCAGCTGTTCGGCACCGATGGCATTCGTGGTGTCGCCAACACGGAGCTGACGCCGGAGCTGGCCGTCGGCCTCGGCCGGGCGGTCGTGCGCACCCTGCGCGAGGAGGGCGTCGCGCGGCCGCGCATCGCGGTGGGCCGGGATCCGCGCGTGTCCGGTGAGATGCTCGAGGCCGCGCTCGTGGCGGGGACCTGCTCGGCCGGGGGGGATGTCATCCCCCTCGGCGTGCTGCCGACCCCGGGCGTGGCGAACCTCACCGTGGCGCTGGGTGCCGACAGCGGCGCGATGATCTCGGCGAGCCACAACCCGGTGGGTGACAACGGGATCAAGTTCTTCGGCGCCGACGGCTACAAGCTCACCGACGCGGAGGAGTACCGGGTCGAGGAGCTGCTCCAGACCACGGCCGAGGACCGTCCGACGGGCGCCGAGATCGGGCGCGTGACGCCGGAGCCGGGCGCCGTGGACGCCTACGCCGACCGGCTCGTGGCCGCGGGCGCCGACCTGGGGGGGCTGCGGGTGGTGATGGACTGCGCCGACGGGGCCGCGTCCGCGATCGCCCCGACGGTGCTGCGTCGCCTGGGCGCCGAGGTCACGGCGATCCACAACACCCCCGACGGCACGAACATCAACGACGGGTGCGGGTCGACCTACCCGGAGACGGTGGCCCGGGCGGTCGTGGAGCACGGGGCCGACGTCGGCCTGGCCTACGACGGCGACGCCGACCGGCTGATCGCCGCGGACCACACCGGCGCGGTCGTCGACGGCGACGCGATCCTCGCGGTGCTGGCCCAGCAGATGCACGCCGCCGGCCGGCTCGACACCGTCGTGACCACGGTGATGACCAACCTGGGGTTCCACCATGCCATGGACGACCTCGGCATCGCGGTGGTGACGACCCGGGTGGGCGACCGGTACGTGCTGGAGGAGATGCGCGCGCACGGCTACCCCCTCGGGGGGGAGCAGTCCGGCCACGTGATCCTCGCCGACCACTCGACCACGGGTGACGGGATCCTGACGGCCGTGCGGCTGCTCTCGGCGATGACGACGTCGGGCCGGCCGGTCGCCGAGCTGGCCGCCATCATGCGGCGGCTGCCCCAGGTCCTGGTCAACGTGCGGGGCGTCGATCGCACGCGCCTGGCGGGTGCGGAGCCGCTCTGGGAGGCCGTCGCCAAGGAGGAGGCCGAGCTGGCCGGGACCGGTCGTGTGCTGGTCCGCGCCTCGGGCACGGAGCCGCTCGTGCGGGTCATGGTCGAAGCCGACACCCAGGCGCGGGCCGCCGCGATCGCCGAACGCCTCGCGGCCGTCGCCGCGGACGAGCTGCGCTGACGCGGGCATCGCCCGAGCCTGCGAGGGCGATGCTCTGCTGTGCCGGGTGTGACGGTCGCGCAGCGACCACCCTTGGGAAGGCTAGGTGACGAAGCGGATGGTGAACGGGTAGCGGTAGTGCTCACCGTTGGCGGCCTTGATCGCGGCCAGGATCACGAGCACGAACCACGCCACCGCGGCGGCGATGAGCACCGGTATCAGCAGGAGCCCCACCAGGATGAACGCCGTGACGAAGGTGACGATCGTGCCCACCGTGAAGACGATGACCATGGTGAGCTGGAAGTTCAGCGCCTCGCGGGCGTGGATGGCGGCGTAGGGGTCGGTGTCGCGGCGCACCAGCCAGATGACCAGCGGCCCGAGGAACGGCAGGGGCACGCCGAGCAGGACGACGAACGCCGACAGGTGGGCGGCCATCGCCCAGTTGCGGGAGTCGGCGGGCCGCGAACCCGGCGGTCCGGCCGCGGGTGGGGGCGGCTGCGGCGGCGGGGGGACCGCGCTCATCGGGTGGCCGCACGGGTGAGGTTCATCGCGACGCTCATGCTAGCGGCCGGGCGCCCGCCGGGGCGCACCGTGGGTGCTAGCCGGGCAGGCGCAGCGGCGGCCGGCGGGTGGGCTGAGCGGCGAGCGTGCGGGCCGCCTGTCCATCGGTGAGCGTGCGTCCGGCCCCCAGGTCGGCCAGCTCCGCGGCGGTCAGCGTCTCGTGGCGCAGCAGCGCCTTGGCGATGCGGCGCAGCTGGTCGGCATGGTCGTCCAGGATCACCCGGGCGGCCTTCTCGGCCTGGGCCAGCAGCTGGCGGACCTCCTGACCGCCGGCGCTGCCCTCGAACTGACGCGCCGCCTTGTCGTCCTTGCGGCCGCCGGCCAGCTCGAAGCGGCCGGTCATCGCCCAGCGCTCGACCATGCGCCGCGCCACGGTCGCGGCGTGCTCCAGATCGTCCTCGGCGCGGTTGCTCGGCTCCCCGAACGCGTTCAGCTCGGCGGCTCGCCCGCCCAGGAGCAGGATGAGCTGGCCGAGCAGCTGGCGCTTGGTCTGGATCTCGTTCTCCTCGGGAGCCGCCCAGATCGACTTGCCCATGACCCCGCTGCGGCTGACGATCGAGACCCGGGCCGGGGGCTCGGTGCCCCGCAGCAGCAGGGAGAGGGTGGCGTGACCCGCCTCGTGCACCGCGACGAGCTCCTTCTCCTCGGCGGTCAGCACCCGGGGCCGGCGCAGGCCGGAGTGCACGCGGGTGATCGCCTCGTCCACATCGTCGGCTGCCACCAGCGGGCGGTGCCGGCGTGCGGCCAGCAGCGACGCCTCGTTGACGAGGTTCGCGAGGTCCGCGGCGGACAGACCGGCCGTGGCGTTGGCGACCTCCGCCCAGTCGACGTTGCGGGAGACCTTGCGCTTGGCCGCGTGCATGCGCAGGGCCTGCTCCCGTCCGTCCCGGTCGAGGCGGTCGATGTGGACGCTGCGGTTGAACCGGCCCGGTCGCAGGAGGGCGGGGTCGACCAGCTCCGGGCGGTTCGTCGCGCCGACCACCAGGATCCCCGCGGTGCCGGCGAAACCGTCCATCTCCACGAGCAGCTGGTTCAGGCAGTGGTCGAACTCCCGCTCGCCCGAGGCCTCGGCGTCGCTGCGGCTGCCGAGGGCGTCGAGCTCGTCGATGAAGATGATCGACGGGGCGGCCTGCTTGGCGTCCTCGAAGAGCTTGCGGATGCGGGCGGCCCCGACGCCCACGTACTTCTCGACGAAGCTGGACGCCGAGACGGAGAAGAACGGCACGCCCGTCTCGCCGGCCAGCGCCTTGGCCAGCAGGGTCTTGCCGCAGCCGGGCTGGCCGTGCAGCAGGATGCCCTTGGGCAGCTCCGCGCCGAGACGGCGGAAGCGCTCGGGGTCGGCCAGGTACTCGCTGATCTCCAGCAGCTCGGTGATGGCGTCCCCGAGCCCGGCGACGTCGGCGAAGGTCACGGTGGGCCGGTCGGCGATGGTCACGGCCGCGTTGAACGAGTCCTCGTCGGGGCCGCGGGTGGGCGCCGGGACGGCCTGCAACGGCGCGGGCGGTGCCGCCGGTGCCCCCTCGGCGCGCCGGTTGCGGTCGCGGCGCTGCTGGACGACCAGGGCGGCGATCGTGCCGCCGACGATCAGGACGACAGCGCCGATGAACTCGACGCGGGTGATGATCTCGAGGAAGAAGTTCATGGCTCCAACGTGTGCGCTCGGTCCGTATCGGTACGCGACAACGCTACCGCCTCAGCACGTTGCGCAACAGCAGCATCTTTTCCGTGGGTCACCGGGGTCGGCCGCTAGCATGCCGAGGATGGCTGTCGTCGCCCTTGCAGGAGGCATCGGCGCGGCGCGGTTCCTCACCGGGCTGGTGCAGGTGGTCGACCCGGCGGACCTCACCGTGGTGGTCAACACCGGCGACGACATCGAGCTCCACGGGCTGCGGGTGAGCCCCGACCTGGACACGGTCACCTACACCCTGGGCGGCGGCGTGGACCCGGAGCAGGGATGGGGACGCGCCGACGAGACCCTGGGGGTCGCCCGCGAGCTGCGGGACCGCTACGGGCGCCCCGACTGGTTCACGCTCGGCGACCGGGACCTCGCGACCCACCTGGTGCGCACGGAGATCCTGGGCGGCGGGGGCACCCTCAGCGAGGCGACGGCGGTGATCGCCGCGGCGTGGGCGGTGGGCCCCCGGCTCCTGCCCATGACCGACGACCCCGTCCAGACCCGCATCCTGACCCGTGACGGCCGTGACCTGCACTTCCAGCGGTGGTGGATCGCCGAGGGCGCGGACCCGGCGGTGTCCGAGGTGGCCCTCCACGGCGCCGAGGACGCCCGGCCGGCCCCGGGCGTGCTGGAGGCGATCGGCCGGTCCGAGGTGGTGCTGCTCTGCCCCTCCAACCCGGTCGTGTCGATCGGCACCATCCTGGCGGTTCCCGGCATCCGCGATGCGCTGCGCGCGGCCACGGTGGTCGGCGTGTCGCCCATCGTCGGCGGGCGGGTCGTGCGGGGCATGGCCGACCGGCTGCTGCCCGCCGTCGGGGCGGAGACCTCCGCTGCGGGGGTGGCGAGCCTGTACGCCGACCTCCTCGACGGGTGGGTGATCGACCAGGCGGACGCCGCCGCGGCCGCCGACCTGCGCGCGGCGGGCCTGGCGGTGGCGGTGACCGACACGATCATGCGCAGCCCCGCGGTGGCCGCCGCCCTCGCGCGCGTGGCGCTGGACCTGGCCGTCGGCGGGGGCCGATCGTGACCCGTGGCGCGCCGCTGTCCATCCTGCCGGTCCCCGGCATGCCCGAGGTGCGGGCCGGCGACGACCTCGCGGCCCTGATCACCGCTTGCGCCGACCTGGTGGACGGCGACGTCGTCGTGGTGGCGCAGAAGATCGTGAGCAAGGCGGAGGGGGCGCTGGCCTGGCCCGAGCCGGGCGAGGACCGTGGCGCGGCCCGGCGGCGCCTTGCGCGCGAGCAGGCCGTGCGCCTCGTCGTCGACGCCCCCCAGGCCCTGGTCGTGCAGACCCGCCACGGGTTCGTGTGCGCCAACGCCGGCATCGACGGCTCCAACGTGCCGGGCGGTGCCTTCCTGCTGCTGCCGGCCGATCCCGATGCCAGCGCGCGGGCTCTGCGCGCCGGCCTGCGGCCCACCGCCGACGTCGCGGTCGTCGTCACCGACACGTTCGGACGCCCCTGGCGGACCGGCCTGACCGACGTGGCGATCGGTACGGCGGGCCTGGCGCCGCTGCACGACGAGCGCGGGACCGCGGACCGCGAGGGCGCGGCGCTGGCCATGACGAGCACGGCGGTCGCCGACGAGCTGGCCGCGGCCGCCGACCTCGTGCGCCGCAAGGCCGACGGGATCCCGGTCGTGCTCGTGCGCGGGTACCCGTACCGGCCGGACGAGGACGCGGGGGCGGGCCTGCTGTGCCGGACGCACGCCGACGACCTCTTCCCCCGCGGCCGGGGCGGTGTCGCCGATGCGCTCGCCACGCAGACGCCGGGGGCTGGTCCGGTGGCCCAGGCCGACCTGCGGCGCGCCGCCGCGGTCGCCCGGCGGGTGGGCGGACCGGGCATCGCGGTGGTGACCACCGACCGCGAGCTGGCGGTGGCCGGTGCGGCGGTGGACGCCGGTGCGGGGGCGGGCGCAGCCATGGCCGCCCTGGTCGACCTGGGGTACGCCGCCGCGCGCCGCCCGCCCCGGGCGGGCGAGGACGCCGCGGTGGTCGTCGTCGCCGGTCCACCGGAGGAACCCGCCTTCGACCGCGATCGTTAGACTGGCCGCACGCGTTTCCCCGCGGGCCCACCGGCCCTGGAGTGCGGCCCCCCGAGTGCGGCCCGCCGGCGCCGTCCGTCCCGACCACAACGAGCCGACCACACGAGAGAGAGCGACCGTGCCCGACGAGCAGTCCCCCGAGGCCAACCTCAGCAAGCGGGAGCGTCAGAAGGCCCGACGGGCCCAGCGCCTGGAAGCGGAGCGCGCCGCCGCCGCGAGCGCGAAGCGCCGCCGCCTGGCGGTGTTCGCCGTGGTCGGGGTGCTGATCGTCGGGGCCGCCGGATACTTCGTGCAGCAGAACCTGGCCGAGCGAGCCGAGGAGCGCGAGATCATCCAGGCGGGACAGGAGAACCTGGATGAGCTCGGCTGCACGCCCGTCGAGGAGATGCCGCCGCTCGGCGCCGGCCACTTCGAGCAGGCCCAGCTGGCCGCGAACCCGCCCGAGGCGATCTACGACCACCTCCCGGCGACCTCCGGTCAGCACATTGGCCAGGTGGTGGTCACCGGGGTCTACGACGAGTACGTGGACGAGCGCCTGCTGGTCCACAACCAGGAGCACGGCTACGTGGTCATGTGGTACGACGAGGACGCCGACCCCGACCAGGTCGAGGCGCTCAAGGCGTTCGCGCAGGAGCGCATCGACGACGGGGACGCCGAGATCATCGTCGCGCCGTACAACCAGCCTATGGACGACGAGGCGAACTTCGCCTTCGCCGCCTGGGAGCGCCGGCAGCTGTGCCAGGAGTTCGACGAGGGCGTCGCGCTGGGATTCGTCACCGAGCACATGGACAACCAGCGTGCGCCCGAGACCTTCGCCGGTCCGCACCTCGGTGGTCAGCCCGGCGAGGTCGACCCGGCGACCGACCCGGCGGTCTTCCCGCCGTTGGCGGAGGGCGGCGCCCAGGGCGGCCCGCGGATCGACCAGTCCCCGGTCGACGACGACGAGGAGGCGGACCCGGACGCCGAGACCGAGGTCGAGATGGGGGACGACGACGAGGAGGCGGAGGGCGAGGACGCCAGCGGGTCATAGCCCCTTTCGCGCCGGGGTCGAGCCCGGCCGGCGCCGACTGTCTACTAGGATGAGGCAACCATGTGCGGCATCGTCGGCTACACCGGCCCCGACCAGGCCCTGCCGGTCCTCGTCAAGGGACTGACCACCCTGGAGTACCGGGGCTACGACTCGGCTGGGGTCGCGGTCGTCACGACCGGTGCGCAGCCGGCGCTGCGGGTGGTCAAGCGCGCCGGCAAGATGGCCGAGCTCGGGCAGGCGCTCGACGGCCAGGACCTGGGCGGCACCACGGGAGTCGGCCACACCCGCTGGGCGACGCACGGGGAGCCGAGCGACCGCAACGCCCATCCCCACCTCGACATGGCCGGCGACATCGCCGTGGTGCACAACGGCATCATCGAGAACTGGTCGCAGCTGCGCGCAGAGCTGATCGAGGACGGCAGCGAGTTCGCCTCGGACACCGACACCGAGGTGCTCGCCCATCTGATCGCGTCGCTGTACACCGACGACCTGGTGGCCGCGGTCCTTGCGACGCTGCAGCGCATCGAGGGCGCCTTCGCGATCGCGGTCGTCGACCGCCGCCAGCCCGACACGATCGTGGCCTCCCGCCGCGAGGCGCCGCTGATCGTCGGCCGCGCGGACGGGGCGAGCCTGCTGTCCAGCGACGTCACCGGGTTGATCGCCCACACCCGCGACGTGGAGGCGCTGTACGACGATCAGGTCGCGGTGCTGCAACCCGGGGCGATCACCATCACCGATCTCGAGGGCAACCCGGCGGAGGGGCACCGGCAGACCGTGGACTGGGACGTCGGCGCCGCCGAGAAGCAGGGCTACCCCCACTTCATGCTGAAGGAGATCCACGAGCAGCCCAGGGCGGTGCGCGAGACGCTGCTCGGCCGCACCGACGCCGAGGGCCGGATCGCCATCGACGAGCTGCGCACCCACCCCGACGACTTCCGCAGGTTCGACAAGGTCGCGATCATCGCGAGCGGGACGAGCGCCTACGCGGGCATGGTCGGCAAGTACGCGATCGAGCACTGGGCGGGCATCCCCGTGGAGATCGAGATCGCCAGCGAGTTCCGCTACCGCGACCCGATCCTCACGCCCACCACCCTCGTGGTGGCGATCAGCCAGTCCGGTGAGACCCACGACACGCTGGCCGCCGCCCGCCACGCGCGCGACCAGCGCGCCAAGGTGGTCGGCATCACCAACGTCGTCGGCAGCTCCCTGGCGCGGGAGGCCGACGCGGTGGTCTACACCCGTGCCGGCCCGGAGATCGCCGTCGCGGCGACCAAGACCTTCGTCGCGCAGATCGTCGCACTCGACGTCCTCGCGCTGTATCTCGCGCAGGCGCGGCGGTCCCTGTTCCCCGACGAGTGCCGCGACCAGCTCGAGCGCATGGCGGCGCTGCCCGGGCTGATCGAGCAGGTCCTCGAGTGCGAGCCGGCCATCGCCGAGCTGGCCGAGGAGTTCGCCGGCGCCGGCTACGTCATGTTCATCGGCCGCCACGTCGGGCTGCCGATCGCCATGGAGGGCGCCCTCAAGCTCAAGGAGATCAGCTACGTGCACGCCGAGGGCTTCGCGGCGGGCGAGATGAAGCACGGCCCGATCGCGCTGATCGACAAGGGCGGGCCCGTGGTCGCCCTGGCCACCCGCGGGCACGTGCGGTCGAAGATCGTGTCCAACATCGCCGAGGTCAAGGCCCGCGGCGCCGTGGTGCTCGCGATCGCGACCGAGGGGGACACCGAGATCAAGGCCCATGCCCACCACGTGGTGTATGTGCCCGAGGTGCACGAGCTGCTCTACCCGGTGCTGACCGTCGTGCCGCTGCAGCTCCTGGGCTACCACATCGCGGTGGCGCTCGACCGTGATGTCGACCAGCCGCGCAACCTCGCCAAGACCGTCACCGTCGAGTAGCCCGTGCCCGTGATCGGGGTCGGCGTCGACGCGCTGGAGATCGCCAGGATGCGGGCCGCCCTGGCGCGGACCCCGACCCTCGCCGCCCGGCTGTTCACCGAGTCCGAGCGGGCCACCTGCACGTCACGGTGCGGGGATCTCAAGGTCGGTGGGCTGGCCGCGCGCTTCGCCGCCAAGGAGGCCGTCGCCAAGGCCCTGGGCACCGGGGTCCGGGGGTTTGCGTTCCGTGACATCGAGGTGTGCCCCGACCGGCTCGGCAAGCCCGAGGTGGTGCTCCACCAGGGCGCGGCCGCCCGCGCCGAGCGCATCGGTGTGGATCGGGTGCATCTGTCGCTGACCACCTCGGGGGACCTCGCGCTCGCGCACGCGGTGGCCGAGGGGCCGGGCACCGGGGGCCGGCCGTGAGCGTCGCGCTGTTCACCCCGGGGGATGTCAGGGCCATGGACCAGCGCGCCGTCGCACGGGGTGTGACCGCCACGATGCTGATGGAGCGGGCAGCCGGGCACCTTGCCCGGGGCGTCCTCGACGCCGGCGGGCGCGGTTACGGGCTGCGCGTCGCGATCCTGTGCGGACGCGGCAACAACGGGGGGGACGGGCTCGCCGCCGGACGCCGGCTCCTCGACCAGGGGGCGGCCCCGACCGTGTGCCTGGTCGCCGGCGACGACGAGCTGTCGGGCGACGCGACCGCCCAGCTGCACCGCTACCGGGCGGCGGGGGGGCGCCTGGCCAGCAGCGTCGGCGACGTGCTGGCCGCCGCCGAGGTCGGGGTCGACTGCATGCTGGGGACGGGCACCGCCGGCGAGCCCCGGGAGCCCTACCGCTCCGCGGTGCAGGAGCTGAACCGCACCGCACGGTTCGCCGCGCTGGCCGTCGTCGCCTGCGACCTGCCGACCGGTGTCGACGCCGACACCGGCGACGTGCCCGGCGAGGCCGTGCGCGCCGACCTGACCGTCACGCTGGGGGCGCACAAGCGGGGCTTGCACCTCTGGCCGGCCCGTGGGCACTGCGGGCGGCTGGTGCTGGGCGACCTCGGCATCGTCGACCCCGACGACGAGCCCGCCGCCACCGTGCTGGAGCCCGCCGACCTGCCGCGGCTGCTGCCGGCGTTGGACCCCAACGCCCACAAACGGTCCCGGGGTGTCGTCGTCGTGCTCGCCGGGTCGCCGGGGATGACCGGTGCCGCCACCCTGGTGGCACGCGGGGCGATGGCGGCCGGCGCCGGGCTCGTGACGGTGGCGTCGAGCGTGGCGTCGGTCGTCGGTCCGACCGTGCCCGAGGCGCTGACCGTGCCCCTGCCCGACGGGGACCCCGACGCGGCGTTCGAACGCCTCGCGGGCACGCTCGAAGGTGCCGACGCGCTGGTGGTCGGGCCCGGGCTCGGCCGTGCCGGCCCCACGGTCGCCTTGATCCGCCGCATCGTCGCCGAGGCCGCGGTGCCGCTCGTGCTCGATGCCGACGGCCTCAACGCCTTCGACGGCGACGGGGATGCGCTGGCCGACCACGCCAGCCCGCTGCTGGTCCTGACTCCGCACGCCGGGGAGTTCGCCCGGCTGGTCCGCACGGGGCAGGCCACCGGCAGCGGCACGTCCGACGACGGCGCCTGGGTCCGCCGCGCGACGCTCGTGCCGGAGAAGGCCGCCGCGTGGGAGGCCGTGGTCGTGGCGAAGGGTCCGGGCACGGTGACCGGCGGGCCCGACGGTCGGGTGGTCGTGAACCCCACGGGCGGCGTGATGCTCGCCACGGGGGGCACCGGCGACGTGCTCGCGGGCATGATCGCCGCGCTGGTCGCGCAGTGCCCCGACCCCGGAGCTGTGGCTGCGGGCGTCTACCTCCACGGCCTCGCCGGCGAGATCGCCGCCGGCGGCGCCGCCCGGTCGGTGACCGCCATGGACGTCGTGGGCGCCGTGCCCGCGGCCCTGCGCGCCGTGAGAGCCGCGCGGTGACCTCGACCCGTCTGGAACAGGGCTGGGCGCTGCGTGCGGTGGGAGCCGCGCGGTGACCCCGACCCGTCTGGAGCACGGCCGGGCCGCCGCGGTGCGGTCGGCGCGGGCAGCGCCGCCGGGCTTGCGGCCCACCTGGGTCGAGGTGGACCTCGACGCCATCAGCGCCAACGTCGCCGCGCTCAAGGCCCAGGCCGCTGCCCCGCGACTGGCCGCGGTCGTCAAGGCCGATGGCTACGGTCACGGCGCGGTCCCGGCGGCCCGAGCGGCCCTCGCCGGTGGTGCGGACTGGCTGGCGGTGGCGCTCGTCGAGGAGGGGCGCGAGCTGCGCGACGCCGGCATCGATGCCCCGACCCTGGTCCTGGCCGAACCGCCACCGGCTGCCGCCGGCGCGCTGCTCGACGCGGGTCTGGTCTCCGCCGTGTACACGCCGGCCTTCACCGAGGCCCTCGACGCTGCCGCGCGCGAGCGGGGGATGCGCGCCGACGTCCACGTGAAGCTCGACACGGGGATGCACCGCGTGGGCGTGCCGGAAGCCGACTGGGCGGATGCGCTGCGCCGGGTCCGCGACGCCGCCGGGTTGCACCTGTCGGGTCTTTGGAGCCATTTCGCGGTGGCCGACGAGCCCGACCACCCGTTCATCGCGCGGCAGTCGGCGGCGTTCCGCCGCGGCCTGGACCTGGCGACCTCCCTGGGTATCCGCCCCGACCTGGTGCACCTGTGCAACTCGGCGGGCACGCTGCACCTGCCCGCGGACCACTACGACATGGTGCGACCGGGGCTGTCGGTCTACGGCTTGGAGCCCGCCCCGGGGTTGGCCGGCGCCACGCCCCTGCGCCGGGCGCTGGCGTGGTACTCGCAGCTGTCCCTGGTCAAGCGCGTGGCCGCCGGCGAACCGGTCAGCTACGGGCTGCGGTGGGCGCCCGACCGAGACACCGTCGTGGCGACAGTGCCGGTCGGGTACGCCGACGGCGTCACCCGGGCGCTGACCAACCGGGCGCAGGTGCTGGTCGGGGGTCGGCTGCGGTCCCTGGTCGGGACCGTCACCATGGACCAGGTGTTGGTCGATCTGGGATCCGACGGCGGGGGCGCCCCCGGGGACGAGGTGTGCCTGATCGGCGCTCAGGGCAGCGAGCGGATCACCGCCGAGGACTGGGCCGAGCTGCTCGACACGATCAACTACGAGATCGTGTGCACCGTCGGGGCCCGCGTGCCGCGGGTCCACCTCGGCGGCGCCACATGAGTGTCGGGACCAGCATCCGCAAGGCGGTCGCTGCCAGACCGCCACACCCGGCACAGCGGAGCATCGCACTCGCAGGCGCGGGCGATCGACATCTCAGCCCTGCGCGCCGGCGCTGGCTCCGACGCGGACTCATCGCCGGGGCGACGACCGGCGGGGCGGTGCTCGGCTGGTTCGGCGAGCGGTTCGCCGCCCGGGGGCTGCGCAACGGCAGCGACCCCGAGACCGCCGACCTCGCGCAACCGGTCCAGGGGCGGCCGCGTCGCGTGCTCGCCTCCGACGGCACGGGCCTGCACGTCGAGATCCTCGGCCCGGACGATGCCCCGACGATCGTGCTCGTCCACGGCTACACCAACGACCAGGGCACCTGGCACTACCAGCGCCGCGACCTCGCGGGTGAGTTCCGGGTTGTCAGCTACGACCAGCGCGGGCACGGCGCGAGCGACGAGGCGGTCGGCGGGGACTACACGATGGATGCGCTGGCCGGGGACCTCGCCGCCGTCCTGGAGGCCTGCGTGCCGGCGGGCGAGCGGGTCGTCGTGGCCGGACACTCGCTCGGGGGGATGAGCGCCCTGGCACTGGCGGACAACCACGGGGAGCTTCTCGGGACCAGGATCGCCGGCCTGGCGCTCGTCGGCACCTCGGGATCGGACATCGTCGCGGGCATCCTCGGCGCGGGCATGACCGGATTGCAGTCGCTGGCGACGGCGGTCGCCCCCCTCGTGGTGGGCCTGCGGGGACGGCTGGGTGCCACGCCGACCGACCTCACGTATCTGGGGATCCGGGCGCTGACGTTGTCCCCGCAGGCCACGCCGGCGCACGTCGCCTTCACCGAGGGGATGTCACTGGCCTGCCCCGCGCCGGTGCGCGCGGCGCTCCTGCCGACGTTCACGTCGCTCGACCTGACTGCCGCCGCGCGGCAGATCGCGGTGCCCGCCCTGGTGATCGCCGGTGACCGTGACCGTCTGACGCCGCTGTCGTCCGCCCGGGCACTGGCGGACCTGCTGCCCGATGCCCGCCTGGTCGAGCTGCCCGGCGTCGGTCACATGGCACCACTGGAAGCCCATGAGACCGTGACCGTGCACCTGCGCACGTTCGCCCGCCAGCTGCTGGGCCACCAACCGGTGTGACCGATGCCGACCCGCTGGGGGTGTGCAGGCCCCCGGTAGCCGTGGCGGCGAGCCACCGCGACCTGCGGACCCCGGGCGCCGTCGCGGCGCCCGGGCACGGTGTTGACCAGCGCCCAGCACGTGGGCGCGAGCCTCCCGGACATCACTCCGGAACGAGGGGCCCGGACGCTGGCGACGTCCGCGACGAGGTCGGGTGCGTGGACCTCGTCCCGCCTCATGGAAGGTGCCGGTGACCCGCGGGGTGTCCCGCCTCCCGGGCGCGCCCCGCTGTGGACTTCCCCCGGTGCGGACATGGCAAGGCCCCCCGGCGGGGGGCCGGGGTGGCGGGTCAGGGGGTTCGTCGGGGCGGCGGCGGG
>JBBDQS010000105.1 GCA_040905805.1 Egibacteraceae bacterium
GGGATCCACCGAAAAAGTTGGCGTGTGACGGGGTCGCCTCAACGGAAAGTGCCCCCTGACCTGCAACAATGCGGGTATTCAAGAACCGCAGCACGCAGATCAGGAGGGCACCTTCGTGGTGAAAGCATCGCACAAACTCGCCCGGCTGTCAGTGACGTTCGACGACCCCAACCTGGTGTCGAATGCGGGGTTGTTGCTGCCCGCCACGCTGGCCGCACAGCTGGGGGTGCGTGAGACGGTTGACGCGCGGGTGGACCTGTCGGGCCGGGTGGGTGGGGCCAACACCGGGATCAAGGCGATGACGGTGGTCTCGGCGTTGCTGGCCGGCGCGGAGTGGATCGACGACGTCGACGTGCTACGCGCCGGCGCCAGCCAGGCGGTGTTGGACCACCAGGTGCGCGCCCCCTCCACGATCGGCACGTGGCTGCGCGCGTTCACCTGGGGGCACGTGCGCCAGTTGGAAGCCGCCGCCGGCGACGCGCTGGCCGCCGCGTGGGCGGTGGGCGCGGGCCCACGGTCGGGCGAGGCCCTGACCGTGGACCTGGACTCGACCCACTGCGAAACGTACGGGCTGGGCAAGCAGGGCGGGACCAAGGTCAACCGCGACGGCGCACGCGGCTACCACCCGCTGGTGGCGGTGGTCGACGGCTACGACCAGGTCGTGGCCAGCCGGCTGCGTGAAGGCCCCGCCAACGACGCCCGCGGCGCGGCCGGCTTCGCCGTGGAGGCGATCGGTCGTCTGCGGCGGGCGGGGGCGGGCGGGCCGGTGACCGTGCGCGCCGACGCGGGGCAGCGTCCCGCCTGGGTCCATCCGTGCTGCAAGCTGACCGCGACACCAAGCCCCTTTCAGGAACACGCGTGTGTGCGCTACGGTCTGCCAAAGCCGGGGGAGCTCCCAGAGCTGAGAGTGCGCAGGGCCGACCGCCTGTGGCGCAGACCCCTTGAACCTGAACCGGTTAACGCCGGCGGAGGGAGGCGCCATGGTTGGCATCGGGTTGGGCATCGCCGTGTTGGCTGTCACATTGACGGCGTGCGCGTGGGTGGGGTTCACGACGAGGGCGAGTGCGCTGGACATCGACGCGTTCACGGTCGCTCGGCCTACCGCAGACACCGGGCTGGCGGCGAGTCTGCGCACCGACCGTTGGCGGGCCTGGCTGATCGTGGTTCCGCTGTGCGCGGGCACCGTGGCGATGCTCGCCGGCCAGGTGCGTGGAGACGCCGCGACTGCCACGGATCTGACCAGCGCCAACATCGTCGGTGAGCGGCCGCAGACCAGCCGTGGTGGCGCGCGACTGGCGACGCTGGTGTGCATGGCGCCGGCCGTGCTGATGGCGCTACGCGGATACGGCGTGCTGCGCCGGCTTCTCATCGCCGACCTGCTGTGCGCTGGCACGGTCGTGCCGGCGCTGCTCGGCCTGTGGCGCCGCGCGACGCCTGCGGGCGCGCTGTCGGTCGCGGTCGCCGTCGCCTCGGATCAGCGCTTCGAGCTCGACGGTGTCGCCGTCGCCGTCGCCGTCGCCGCCCGCCGCCACGCCGAGGTGTGGGCATGAGCCTCGCGCGAGCGCTGCTCGACGACCACGCCGACCTGTGGTCGGCGATCACGGCCCATCCGTTCGTCGTGGGCGCGGCCGACGGGTCGCTGCCGCCCGCGGCGTTCGACCGTTGGATCGTCCAGGACCACCACTTCGTCGTCGGGTTCCGCCGCTACCTGGGGCGGATGCTGGAGCTCGCCCCCGACGAGGCCGCGCGTGACCTGCTCAGCGCGGGACTCGTTGCGCTCGCACCCGAGCTCGAGCTGTTCCGCGACGCCGCGCGCACCAACGGTCTGGACCTGGAGGCGGAGCCGAACCCGACGACGCTGGGCTACACCGCCTTCGTGCAGGCATCACCGGCAGACGGCTTCCTCGTCGCGCTGGCCGTGCTGTACGGCGCCGAGCGTGCCTATCACGACGCGTGGACGGCGGTGCGCCGCCAAGCCGAGAGATCATCACCGCACTGGCGCTTCATCGACAACTGGTCGTCGCCGGCCTTCGGCCGCTACGTCGACGAGATCGGCGCGACGATGGACCGGCTCGGGGGCGGTGGCGACGACGCCCGCGTCGCGCGCGCGTTCCGTCGTGTCGTCCGCTTCGAGCTGCGCTTCTGGGACGCCGTGCACGACAACGAGACATGGGAGCGCTGACATGGAGCTGACCGGCCAGCTGTGGTCGTCGATCACGCCGATCTACGACCGGATCCTGGCCCACCCTTTCGTCCAGGGCCTCACCGACGGCAGCCTCGACCGGGACAGCTTTCGCTTCTACGTCGTCCAGGACGCCCACTACCTGCGCGACTACGCCCGGGCGCTATCGCTGTGTGCCGCGCGCGCGCCGCGCGACGACGACATCGTGATGTTCTCCCGTCACGCCACCGGCGCCATCGAGGTGGAACGTCAGCTCCACGAGGGCTTCTTCGCCGAGCTCGGCCTGTCCGAAGACGACGTCGCGGCCACGCCTGTCGCTCCCACGTGCCTGGCGTACACCAGCTATCTGCTCGCTGTGTGCCATGGGGGCTCGTTCGCCGAAGCCGTCGCGGCCGTGCTGCCCTGCTACTGGATCTACTGGGAGGTTGGCAAGGCGCTGCTTGAGCGCGGGTCGCCCGACCCGCTGTACCAGCGGTGGATCGACACGTATGGCGGCGAGGAGTTCAGTGCGATCGTGCGCGACGTGCTCGCCGTGACCGACCGACTCGGCGACGAAGTGGACGCCGTCGAGCGGGCGCGCATGGCCGCGCACTTCGTGACGACCACGCGCTACGAGTGGATGTTCTGGGATGCGGGGTGGCGTCAGGAGCAGTGGCCGGTGTGACTCGCCGGTTCACACCGAACGCCGGTCACCGCGCTGAGGCCGGTGTGCTGGCTGTGGACGAGCGCGCCTTGGGCCGGGGCGTTGTCACACCCCCGGTGTTGGATGGGCCCATGACCGCCACCGCGCTGTCCGACCGCACCGCCCCGGCCCTCGCCGGCACGGCGGCTGTGGGCGAGCCCGCCCCGGGCGCGGGGCATTGTCGCACCCGGTGTGTGATGGCCCATGACCACCACCGCCCTGTCCGACCGCACCGCCCCGGCCCCCGCCGGCATGGCGGCTGTGGACCCGCGTACCCGGCCCGGGGCGTTGTCACACCCCTCTGCGCCACGAGGCGCTCTGCTGTAATGGGCTCCCCCCTTAGCGTCACCTGCACCACATGTCGTGGTCGCGCTGGTGGACCCCGCGTGTGTGCGGCCTGAGCGATGCGGCCGGTTCGTGCACGTCGACAAGCCTGCTCGCGGGTCGCGCAAGCCTGGCAGGGTGGTCTTTCCCCGCTACCACCAGTGGGACGCCGTGCGCCGGCTGGAGGCCGCCGCTCGCGAGGAGGGCGCCGGCCACTGCTACCTCGTGCAGCACTCGGCGGGGTCGGGCAAGTCCAACACGATCGCGTGGCTGGCCCACCGCCTGTCCACGCTGCACGCCGTCGACACGAAGGTGTTCGACAAGGTGGTGGTGATCACCGACCGGGTGGTGCTCGACCGTCAGCTGCAGGACACGATCTATCAGTTCGAGCACGCCCACGGCGTGGTGGAGCGCATCGACCGTTCGTCCCAGCAGCTGGCCGACGCGCTGGCCGGTGAGCAGGCCCGGGTCATCATCACCACGCTGCAGAAGTTCCCGTTCGTGCTCGACAAGGTCGCCGGCCTGCCCGAGCGCCGCTACGCGGTCATCGTCGACGAGGCGCACTCGTCCCAGACCGGCGAGGCCGCCAAGGAGCTGCGCCGCGTCCTCGGCGCCCGCACCGCCGACGACGAGGGCGACCTGCCCGCCGACGCGGTGGAGGAGGCGCTGGCCGCGGCCGTGGCCGCCCGGGGCCGTCAGGACAACATGAGCTTCTTCGCGTTCACCGCCACGCCCAAGGGCAAGACCCTGGAGCTGTTCGGCCGGCGCGACCCTGCCACCGACCGCCACGAGGCGTTCCACCTGTACTCGATGCGCCAGGCCATCGGCGAGGGCTTCATCGAGGATGTTCTGGCCAACTACACGACCTACCGCAGCTTCTTCCACCTGGAGAAGGCCATCACCGAGGATCCCGCGTACGCCACCGCGAAGGCCCGTCGGGCGATCGCCCGCTTCGTCACCCTCCACGAGCACAACCTCGCGCAGAAGGCCGAGATCGTCGTCGAGCACTTCCGCACCCACGTCGCCCACAAGATCGCCGGTCAGGCCAAGGCGATGGTGGTGTGCTCGTCGCGGGAGCACGCTGTGCGCTTCTGGCAGGCGCTGCGGGCCTATGTCACCGCCCACGGCTGCGACCTGGGTGTGCTCGTGGCGTTCTCTGACCAGGTGCGCCTGGACGGCGGCGAGCCGGTCACCGAGGCGCGCTGCAACG
>JBBDQS010000106.1:0-4109 GCA_040905805.1 Egibacteraceae bacterium
AAGCGACCGCCCTGGCATCCTGACCCGCTACCGGGCGGCCTCGTCGATGGCGCGCAGGATGCGCTGCTCGGAGACGCGGTGGCGGGTCCCGAGCGGCTGGGCGAAAAGGCTGACCCGCAGCTCCTCGATCATCCAGCGGATCTCGGCGGCGGCATCGGGGTCGGCCTCCGCCCGCGCCCGCAGCGCCGCATAGGCCTGTGCCACCTCCGCGACGCGGGCCATGCGGTCGGCGTCCTGGTCCACGTTGCGCCCCAGCCGGCCCACGCGCCACGCGATGGCCCGCACGTAGCGCTCCACGTCGGGCAGGCGCCGCCGGCCGGTGGCGGTGACGAAGCCGGGGTAGATCATGGCGCCCAGCTGAGCCCGGGCGTCGGCGGCCGCGGGGGCGAGCGCCGCGCTGCTCACCGCCGCCAGCGCGCGCTCCGCGTCGCCTGCCGCGACGAGGATCCCCTGGACCGCGCACACCACCTCCAGCACGTCCCCGTCGAGGGCCCCGGCGACCGCGGCCCGCAGCTTCGCGTACGCCTCGTCGTCCCACGCGGGCCCGCCGTGGTCGGCCATCAGGGCGTCGACCGAGCACCCGGCGCAGTCGTCGAGCAGCGCGCTGACGCTGGCGTGCGGGCTGCGGGTCAACGCCAGCTTGGCCCGTCGATCGAGGTGCGCGGCCACGGCCCGGGCCGGCGGGGGCAGCTCCAGCAGCAGCAGCCGGCGGGTGCCCTGCCACATCGCCCGGCGCTGCTCGGGTTCGGTCAGCAGCACCCGCACGCCGACCGAGTCACCCTCGTCGACCAGCGCCGGGAAGCCGCGCAGCGCGTGCCCGTCGCGGGCCAGCTCCAGGCTGCGCGGCAGCCCGCCGACCGTCCACGCCCGCAGCCCCCGGCGCTCGAACCGCTCGGCCACCTGCGCCACCGCCGCGCGCGCCTGGCCCCCCACCCGCCGCTTGACCTCGGTCAGGTCCTTGCCCTGCGCGACCACATGACCGGCGTCGACCACCCGGAACGTCATGCGCAGGTGGTCGGGGAGGCGGTCGAGGTCCCAGGCGTCGCGGGGCACGGCCACGCCGGTCTCGGCGTGCAGCTCGCGGGCCAGCGCGTCGGTCAGCGGCTCTGCGGTGGGGTGCAGGCGGGCCAGCACCGCACGGGCCACGTCGGGCACCGGCACGAAGCTGCGCCGCAGATCCTTCGGCAGCGACCGCAGCAGTGCCGTCACCAGCTCGCCGCGCAGCTCGGGGACCTGCCAGCCGAACGGGGTGGCCTCGATCCGGTTCAGCGCCGCGAGGGGGATCACCACGGTCACGCCGTCGTCGGACGCGCCCGGCTCGAAACGGTAGGTCAGCGTCAGCGCCAGGTCCCGGTAGGGCCACACGTCGGGGTGGTCCTGGGCGTGGACGGGCGCCGGCGTGCGCTCCAGCAGCTGCGCGCGGGAGAACGTGAGCAGGTCGGGGGTCTCGCGGCCCGCCTGCTGCCACCACGTGTCGAAGTGCGCCCCGGACACGACCTCCTCGGGCAGGCGGGCGTCGTAGAGGGCGACCAGCGCGTCGTCGTCGACGACCAGGTCGCGCCGTCGGGTGCGGTGCTCGAGGTCGCCGAGCTCCGTCAGCAGCCGGCGGTTGGCGGCCAGGAACGCGTGCGGGCTCTCCCAGTCTCCCTCGACCAGCGCGTGACGGATGAACAGGGCGCGCGCAGCCTCCGGGTCGACGGGCCCCGCCGCCACGGTGCGGTCGGTGACCAGGGGCAGGCCGTAGAGCGTCACCTTCTCGTCGATCACGGCCGCACCACGGCGCGCTGACCACCGCGACTCGCCGTAGGTGCGGGTCACCAGGTGGGCGGCGGCCTCCTCGACCCAGGCGGGGTCGATGCGCGCCACCGTGCGGGCCCACAGTCGGGAGGTCTCGACGAGCTCCCCGGCCATCACCCACGCCGGCGCGGTGCCGGCCAGCGCCGACCCCGGCCACAGCGAGAACTCCAGGCCCCGCGCACCGCGGTAGCGCCTCCCGGCCTCCTGGTACAGCCCGACGTGGGACAGCAGCCCGGCAAGCAGGGAGCGGTGGACGACGGCATCCTCGGCGGGGGTCGCGTTGACGGCCATGCCGAGATCCTTCGCGATCGACCGGAGCTGGCTGTGCAGGTCCTGCCACTCCCGCACCCGCAGGTAGTGCAGGTGCTCGGCCTTGCAGCGCCGCCGGAAGGCGTTCGAGGACAGCGCCCGCTGCTGGCCGCGCAGGTAGGCCCACAGGTTGCGGTAGGCCAGGAAGTCCGACCCGCCGTCGTCGAAGCGCGCGTGCAGCTCGTCGGCGCTGCCCTCCTTGCCCGCAGGCCGCTCGCGGGGGTCCTGGATGGACAGGCCCGCGGCGACCACCAGCACCTCGCGCAGGCAGGCGTTGCGGTCTGCCTCGACGAGCATGCGCCCGATGCGGGGGTCCACGGGTAGCCGGGCCAGGGTGCGCCCGATCGGTGTGAGGCGGGGTCGGGGACCGGGCTCGGCGCTGTCGACCGCGCCCAGCTCGTGCAGGAGCTGGATCGCGTCACGGACGCTGCGCCGGTCGGGAGGATCCACGAAGGGGAACGCCTCGACGTCGCCGAGCCCGAGCGCCGCCATCTGCAGGATGACCGAGGCCAAGTTGGTGCGCAGGATCTCCGGCTCGGTGAACGCCGCGCGGTCGGCGTAGTCCTCCTCGCTGTAGAGGCGGATGCAGACGCCCTCGGCGACGCGCCCGCAGCGCCCGGCCCGCTGGTCGGCGCTGGCCTGCGAGACCTTCTCGATCGGCAGCCGCTGCACGCGGGTGCGCTTGCTGTAGCGCGAGATCCGCGCGGTGCCCGGGTCCACGACCGCGCGGATGCCCGGCACGGTCAGGCTGGTCTCGGCCACGTTGGTGGCCAGCACGACCCGCCGGCCCCGACCGGGCTGGAACACCCGCTGCTGCTCTGCCGCCGCCAGGCGGGAGTACAGCGGCAGCACCTCGGTGTCGTGCAGCCCGAGGGCGCGCACCGCGTCGGCGGTGTCGCGGA
Source organism: Egibacteraceae bacterium (assembly GCA_040905805.1). Taxonomy (NCBI): domain Bacteria; kingdom Bacillati; phylum Actinomycetota; class Nitriliruptoria; order Egibacterales; family Egibacteraceae; species Egibacteraceae bacterium. The sequence continues at coordinate 3,009 of JBBDQS010000106.1, forward strand.
TCTCGCGCTCGCCGGACAGGAACACCAGCACGTCGCCGGGGATCTCGCGGTGCAGCGCGGTGACCGCGTCGCAGATCCCCTGGACCTGGTCGTCCTCGCCGTCGGCCTCCTCGAGGGGCCGGTAGCGGATCTCCACCGGGTAGGTGCGCCCGCTCACCTCCACGACGGGGGCGTCGCCGAAATGGCCGGCGAAGCGCGCCGGGTCGATCGTCGCCGAGGTGATGACGAGCTTCAGGTCGGGGCGGCGGGGCAGCAGCTGGTGCAGGTAGCCGAGCAGGAAGTCGATGGCGAGGCTGCGCTCGTGCGCCTCGTCCAGGATGATCGTGTCGTAGGCGCGCAGCGACGGGTCGCCCTGGATCTCGGCGAGCAGGATGCCGTCGGTCATGACCTTGACCAGCGTCCGGTCGCTGGTGCGGTCGTCGAAGCGCACCTGGTAGCCGACCTGCTCGCCGACGTCGACGTGCAGCTCCTCGGCGATGCGGGCGGCGACGGTGCGGGCGGCCAACCGGCGGGGCTGGGTGTGCCCGATGGCGCCACGCACACCGCGACCGAGCTCCAGGCACAGCTTGGGCAGCTGGGTGGTCTTGCCCGAGCCGGTCTCGCCGGCGACCACGACGACCTGGTGGTCGCGCAGCGCGGCGTGCAGCTCGTCGCGGGCCTGGCTGATCGGCAGCTCCGTCGGGTAGCCGACTGCGGGTACGCCGTCGCGGCGCCGGGCGACGCGCTGCTCGGCGGCGGCCACCGCGCCGGCCACCTCCTCGATGGCGGCCTGCCGCCGGGCTGGGTCGTCCAGGCTGCGCGTGCGTCGGAGGCGCCTGCCCAGCCGATGCTCGTCGACCAGCGTGAGGTCGGCCAGGCGGGACCGCAGGTCGGACGCCGAGGAGATGTCGGTGCTCATGGACCGCCCACTGTAGAAGCGTCGGCCCGGCCGGCCGGGGAGACCCCGCCCTCCGCCCGGCATGCCGCTCACGGACGCGCGGGGTTACCGACGAGTAGATTGGGGCTCACCGACATATCCGTCGCTCCGACCCAACCTACCGCTCGGTAACTTTCTCGAGGTCAGGTCGACGGACGATCGTTGTCGGCTTCGGGACATATGCG
>JBBDQS010000106.1:4119-6390 GCA_040905805.1 Egibacteraceae bacterium
GTCCCGAAGCCGACAAGGCTTGCCCGACGCCGGCCACCTCCACGCCGGGCTCGTACCCCCCGTGCCGGCGTTTTCCATAGGGTGGGTGCGTGCCCTGCGGGGGGACGGCGGCGCCGGCAGGCAGAATGGGGCACGTCGAGACCACAGGAGACCGATCAACACCGTGACCTACACCGCCAAGTCCATCAGCGTGCTCGAAGGCCTGGAGGCTGTCCGCAAGCGCCCCGGGATGTACATCGGGTCCACGGATGCCAGCGGCCTGCACCACCTCGTCTGGGAGGTCGTGGACAACGCCGTCGACGAGCACCTGGCCGGCCACGCCCGCAAGATCACCGTCACCCTGCGCGCCGACGGCGGTGCGGAGGTCACCGACGACGGCCGGGGCATCCCCGTGGAGCGCCACGACAAGGAGCGCAAGCCCGCCGTCGAGGTGGTGCTCACCAAGCTGCACGCCGGCGGCAAGTTCGACCAGCAGGCCTACGCGGTCTCCGGGGGTCTGCACGGGGTGGGCGTGTCGGTGGTCAACGCCTTGTCGGTGCGCACCGAGGTGGAGGTCGTGCGTGACGGCAAGCGTCACGCCATCGCGTTCAAGCGGGGCAAGCGCACCACGGCGCTGCACGTGGTCGGTCGAGCCAAGCGCACCAGCACCCTGGTGCGCTTCTGGCCCGACCCCGAGATCTTCGACACCCTGGAGTTCGACGGCCAGCGCATCGCCACGCGGCTGCGCGAGACCGCGCTGCTGAACCCGGGGTTGCGCATCGACCTCGCCGACGAGCGCGACGGCCGGTCAGAGACCTTCCAGTTCAAGCGGGGCCTTGCCGACTTCGTCGCCGAGCTGCTCGGCGACGACGAGGCCCTGCTGTCCAAAGCGGTTGGGATCACCCGCGAGGAGACCCTCGACGGCAAGGCGCTGGCCTGCGACATCGCGGTGAACTGGGCCGAGGGCGGGTTCGACACGCGGTTGCGCAGCTATGTCAACGTCATCCGCACCACCGACGGCGGCGCGCACGAGGAGGGCTTCCGCAAGGCGATCACCGGCACCCTCAACCGGTGGGGGCAGGCCAACGGGGTGTTCAAGAAGGCCGACCCGACCTTGACCGGCGACGACCTGCGCGAGGGCATGGTCGCGGTCATCAGCGTGAAGATGCCCGACCCCCAGTTCGAGGGGCAGACCAAGGGCAAGCTCGGCAGCGCGGTCATGCGCCGGTTCGTCGAGCGGGCCGTGAACGAGGCGCTGGGCGAGTGGCTCGACAGCAACCCGACGCTCGGCCGGCGCATCGTCAAGAAGGGCCAGGTGGCCGCCAAGGCGCGCGAGGCCGCCCGCCACGCCCGCGACCTCACCCGCCGCAACGGCCTGCTGGACTCGGCGTCGGCCGGGCTGCCCGGCAAGCTCGCCGACTGCTCGTCGCGCAACCCCGAGGAGTGCGAGCTGTACGTCGTGGAGGGTGACTCGGCGGGCGGCTCGTCCAAGATGGCCCGCGACCGCCACACCCAGGCGATCCTGCCGCTGCGCGGCAAGGTCCTGAACGTCGAGCGCGCCCAGCTGCGCCGGGTGCTCGCCAACGCCGAGATCCAGAACCTCATCAAGGCGATCGGCACGGGCATCGGCGACGAGTTCGACTACTCGCGCCTGCGCTACCACAAGATCTGCCTGCTCTCCGACGCCGACGTCGACGGCGGGCACATCACCACGCTGCTGCTCACCTTCTTCTACCGGCTGATGCGCAAGCTCGTCGACGGTGGGCACCTCTACATCGCCCAGCCGCCGCTGTACCACCTGCGGCTCGGCAAGAAGAGCGCCTACGCCATGAGCGACCGGGAACGCGACCGGCTGCTGCGGACCGAGTTCAAGGCGAACCCGGGCAACACCACCATCGGGCGGTTCAAGGGGCTCGGGGAGATGGACGCCGACCAGCTCTGGGCGACCACCATGGACCCCGGCCGGCGCACGCTGCTGCGGGTCACGGTCGAGACCGCCGAACGCGCGGACGAGGTCTTCTCGTTGCTCATGGGCGAGTCCGCCGCCAACCGGCGGGAGTGGATCGAGGCCAACGCTGTCTACGCCGACAACGTCGACGTCTGAGCCCCCGGCAGGCTGTGGACAGTCCCCGTCCTTCGTCGGAAGCCGGCGGTATTCTGTCGGTATGAGCATCGACCTGAGCGCCTTGGTGCGGGCCCTCGAGCAGGACCCGGAGCAGCGTGCCGCGCTGCGACAGGTCGTGCTGGGCGACGAGGCGGACGTCCAGGCGGCGCTCGTGTCGCTGACGCAGG
>JBBDQS010000106.1:6490-25422 GCA_040905805.1 Egibacteraceae bacterium
CGCAGGCGCGCACCGAGGCGCGGCTGGAGGCGCTCGCCGGACGGGTCGAGGAGCTGGCGCAGGCGCAGGCGCGCACCGAGGCGCGGCTGGAGGCGCTCGCCGGACGGGTCGAGGAGCTCGCCGGACGGGTCGAGGAGCTCGCGCGGGCGCAGGCGCGCACCGAGGCGCGGCTCGAGGAGCTGGCGCAGGCGCAGACGCGCACCGAGGCGCGGCTGGACGAGCTGACCAAGGACGTCCGGGCGCTGGCTGCAGCGCAGCGTCAGACCGAGGAGCGGCTCCAGTCTCTGGTGGACGTCGTGAGCGGCATGAACGACCGGTTGGGCAAGCTCGATGGGGACGCACTCGAGCGCCGCTACCGCGAGCGCGGGCAGGCCTACCTGCAGACCATGGCGCGGCGGCTGCGGTTGGTCGACGCCGGGGCGCTGAGCACCCTGCTCGACGACGCCGAGCGCGCCGGCACGCTGACGGCCACCCAGGTCACCGCGATCTTCCAGGCCGATGCGGTTTTCACCGGCGTGCGCCGCAGCGACGACGTCGCGGTCCATCTGGTCGTGGAGGCGTCGGTCACGATCGCCCGCCACGACGTGCGCCGTGCCCGGGAGCGCGCCGACCTGCTGGCGCGGGTCGTGGACACCCCGGTGCTGGCCGTCGTAGCCGGCGAGTTCGCCCCGGAACCGGTGCAGGTCGCCGCTCAGGACGCCGACGTGTGGCGCGTGACCAACGGTCGTGCCGTGTCGCCGACCGACGACCTGGACGAGGGTCACGCCTGAGCACGCTGCTGTGGCGAGCAGGACCGGCGGGTAGGGCCTGCGTGGAGCGGTTGGTTCCACTTGGCAGAATGAGGCCATGAACCAGCAGCAGAGCCTCCTCGGCGGCAACGGGTCGGACAACGTGGTCGACGTCGACATCGCCGATCGCATGGAGTCGGCGTTCCTCGACTACTCGATGTCGGTGATCGTCGGGCGCGCGCTGCCAGACGTGCGCGACGGCCTGAAGCCGGTGCAGCGCCGCATCCTCTACGCGATGTGGGAGGAGGGCCTGCGCCCCGACCGGCCGTACCGCAAGTGCGCGTCGGCCGTCGGGGACGTGATGAAGAAGTACCACCCGCACGGCGACTCGTCGATCTACGAGGCGCTGGTCCGCATGGCGCAGAACTTCTCCTTCCGCGCCCCGCTGATCGACGGTCACGGCAACTTCGGGTCCGTGGACGGCGACAGCGCAGCGGCCATGCGCTACACCGAGGCGCGGCTGTCGCCGATCGCGATGGAGCTGCTCGCCGGCATCGACGAGGACACCGTCGACTTCACCCCCAACTACGACGGCTACTGGCGCGAGCCGGTGGTGCTGCCCGCCCGCTTCCCGAACCTGCTCGTCAACGGAGCCAGCGGCATCGCGGTGGGCATGGCGACGTCGATCCCGCCACACCATCTCGGCGAGACGATCGCTGCGTGCCTGCACCTGGTCAAGCGGCCGGATGCGACCGTGGACGAGCTCATGAGGATCGTGCCCGCGCCGGACTTCCCGACGGGCGCGCGTATCCTCGATACGCCCGGCATCCGCGACGCCTACCTCACCGGCCGGGGGGCGATCACGATGGAGGCGGTGGCGACCACCGAGACGCGCTCGGGCGGGCTGCCGCGCATCGTTGTCACCGAGATCCCCTTCCAGGTGAACAAGGCGGCGGTGCTCGCGCGCATCGCCGCGCTGGTCAAGGACAAAAAGCTCGACGCCATCCGTGACCTGCGCGACGAGTCGAGCCGCGACGGCATGCGCATCGTCATCGAGCTCAAGCGCGGGGAGCAGCCCGCCCGGGTCCTCGACCGGCTCTACACGCTCACGGACCTGCGCACGAACTTCAACGTGAACCTGGTCGCCCTGGAGGACGGGCAGCCCCGCACCCTCGGCCTGCGCGAGTGCCTCGTGGCGTACCTGGCGCACCAGCGCACGGTGCTGACCAGGCGCACCACCCACCGCCGGGACAAGGCCGCCGCCCGCGTCCACATCCTGGAGGGGCTGCTGGTGGCGCTGGACGACCTCGACGCGGTCATCGCGTTGATCCGCGCCGCCGACACCGTCGACCACGCCCGGGCCGAGCTGATCGCGCGCTACGAGCTGTCGGAAGCGCAGGCCACCGCGATCCTCGACATGCAACTGCGGCGCCTCGCGGCGCTGGAGCGCCAGAAGATCGTCGACGAGCACCGCGAGCTGGGTGCACTGATCGCCGACCTCGAGGAGACCCTCGCCGACCCCGCAAAGCTCGACACGCTGCTGACCGGCGAGCTGCGTGCGCTGCGCGACCGCCACGCCGACGAGCGCCGCAGCCGTATCAGCGCGCCCGGCGCCGCCGACGAGGACGCGCTGGCCGACGCGGCGCTGCCCGAGCTGGAGGCCCAGGAGGTGACGGTCTACGTCACCGCCGGGGGCTACCTCAAGTCGGTCGGGCGCCGGCGCACCACCGCAGCGCACAGCCACCCGCGTGACCCGCTGGTCGCGGTCGTGCGCGCCACCACCGACGAGACCATGCTGCTGGTGGACGCCGACGGCAGCGGCTACCGCATCGCGGTGGGCGACGTGCCCGTGACCACGATGCGCCACCGGGGCACCACGCTCGCGCAGCTGCTCGGCGACGGTGCGAGCGCCCCCCTCGTGGGAGCGGTGCGTCTGGAGGATGCCGAGTCCGTCGTGACGGTCTCCGCCGCCGGGCTGGTGAAGCGCTCCGAGCGCGCCGAGTATGCGGGGCGCACCCGCGCCATGATCGCCGCCGGCGTCCGCGACGGCGACCGCCTGGTCGCGCTGGTGACCTGCGGCGAGGACGACCACCTCGTGCTCGCCCACGACGGCGGGCAGGTCATCCGCTTCCCCGCCGCCGACGTGCGCACGACCGGCCGGACGGCCACGGGCGTGAGCGGCCTGACCGTGCCCGATGGGCACCGGGTCGTGGCCGTGTCCGTCGTGCCCGACGGCGGCGAGGACGAGTGGGACCTCCTGACCCTCGGCGGTGAGGGGTCCGCGCTGCGGTCCCCGCTGGCCGACTACCCCGCGCAGGGCCGGGGTGGGAAGGGGGTGCAGACCGGTGCGGTGCCCACCGCGTGGTGCGGCCTGGCGACCGACCTGCACGTCCCCGGCGACACCGAGGCGGTGGTGCTGCGGCCCACCGACGTGGCGGCCGGTCGTCGAGCCGGGCGCGCGACGGCGGCCACGGGGCGTGTCACGGGCACCGTGGTCGCCGAGCAGGTCGGGTAGAGGGGGTTCGCAGGAGGAGATCGAGGGAAGCGCTGACCGTGAGGCTCTCTGCCCGATGCACTGAGAAGGAGCATGCCGTGACCGACCACGAGTTCGAGCACCACACGCACGACTCGATCGTGCACACCCACACCCACTTCCACGTCACCCACAACTGGAGCGACCAGGCGCAGACTTTCATGCACCTGAGCTCACAGCACGAGCACGAGCACGACCACGCGGCGATCGCGCACGCCCACTTCCCCCACCAGGACTTCCAGGGCGAGCACGTCCAGGAGGCCCACGACCACGACCACGACCAGCCGGTCAAGGAGCGGGCCCCCGCGAAGGCAGGCAAGAAGGCCACGGCCAAGCGCACCGCCAAGAAGGCCCCCGCCAAGCGCGCCGCCAGGAAGTCGGCCGCCCGCAAGTCCTGACGGTCCTGCGAGGTGCGGTTCGCCGACGTCGTGCGGGCCCGCCGGATGGTGCGCAACTACCGCACCGACCCGGTGGAGCCGGCCGCGCTGGAGCGCATCCTCGACACGGCCCGGCGGGGGCCCAGCGCGGGGTTCGCGCAGGGGGTGCACTTCATCGTCCTCGATGACCCCGCCGCCCGGGCGCGGATGGCCGAGCTCTGCGGCGAGTCGCGCTACGCCGCGCACGGGTTCGACCGGTGGTTGTCGCGTGCACCCGTGCACGTCGTGCCGTGCGTGCGCCGGGCCGACTACGACGCGCGCTACGCCGCCGCCGACAAGACCCGGTCGGGCTCACCGGACGACTGGACGGTCCCGTTCTGGTGGGTGGACGCCGGAGCTGCGCTGATGCTGCTGCTGCTCGCGACGGTCGACGAAGGTCTCGCGGCGGGTTTGCTGGCCCTCGACGACAGCCCGCCGCTGCGTGATCTCCTCGGGCTGCCTGACGACGTGGAGCCGCTGGGCCTGGTCACGGTCGGCCATGCCGCCCCTGACCGCCTGTCGGGGTCCGTGGGCCGCGGGCGCCGGCCCCTCGACGAGGTGGTCCACCGCGGTCGCTGGGGCCGCGACGGGACGCGTCAGGCGAGATAGCCCGCGACCGTGGCCACCGCGGCGTCGAACGAGGCGACGAACTTCTCCACGCCTTCGGCTTCGAGCTCCTTGGTGACCTGGTCGAGGTCGAGGCCCTGCTCGGCCAGGCGCTGGAGCTGCTGGCGGGCCTCCCCACCGGTGCCTGACAACCGGTCTTCCACGGTGCCGTGGTCGCGGAACGCGTCCAGGGTCTGCTCGGGCATGGTGTTGACGGTGTCGGGCCCGGCCAGCTCGGCGACGTAGAGCGTGTCGGGCAGCGCGGGGTTCTTGGTCGACGTGGACGCCCACAACGGCCGCTGCACCCGGGCGCCGGCCGCGGCCAGGTCGGCGAAGTCGGGCCCGCGAAAGATGCGCTCGAACGACTCGTAGGCCATGCGGGCGTTGGCGATGCCGGCCGTGGCCACCTGGGCATGGGGCTCTCCGAGGTGCACGTCGGCTTTGGCGTCCACGCGGCTGACGAAGAACGACGCCACGCTGGAGACGTCCAGGGGCTCGCCGCTGTCGCCCCGGGCACGCAGGCCCGCCAGATAGGCGCCGGCCACCGCCTCATACCGGGCGACGCTGAACAGCAGGGTGACGTTGACGTTGACGCCCGCAGCGATCAACCGGGTGATCGCCGGCAGGCCGGGCTCCGTGCCCGGCACCTTGATCATGAGGTTGGGGCGATCGAGCTCGCGGAACAGCAGCAACGCCTCGCTGACCGTCTCCTCGGTGTCGAACGCCTTCGACGGGTCCACCTCGATGGACACGAACCCACGGGTCCCCCCCGCCTCGCGATAGCGCGGCAGGAACAGGTCACAGGCCGCCTGCACGTCTGCCCGCATCAACGCCCACAGCGCATCCCTGGGGGCGCTGCCCGCGAGCTCGGCGAGCTGTTCCCCGTAGCTGTCGTCCTCGGCCAGCGCCGTCTCGAAGATGGTGGGGTTGCTGGTCAGCCCGTCGACCTCGCCAGCAGCGATGAGTCCCGCCAGGTACCCGTCCGGTCCGAGGTAGGAACGGCGGAGCGAGTCGAGCCAGACGGACTGACCGAGGTCGTGCAGACGGTGCAGGGGGTTCATCGGGCCCCCTATGCGGAGCCCTCGTCGGCGTAGCTGGCGATCAGCTCGTCAGCAGCGTCGGCGATCGCCTCGGGCGTGAAGCCGAAGTGCTCGTAGAGGTCCGGGGCCGGCGCCGAGGCGCCGAACCGGTCCAGGGCGATGTGCTCGTCGGCCCAGCGGGACCATCCGAAGCTGGTGGCGGCCTCCACGGACAGCACCGGGGCCTCGGGCGGCAGCACGCCGTCGCGGTAGTCGAGATCCTGCTCCTCGAACAGCTCCCAGCACGGCAGGGAGACGACGCGCACGTTGACGTCCCGCTGGCTGAGGACCGCCGCGGCCTCGACCGCCAATGAGACCTCGGTGCCGGTGGCGACCAGCACGACGTCGGGATCGTCGTCGCCCTGCACGATGTAACCGCCCTTGGCCACCTCGGCCGCGCTGGTCTCGGCCAGCACCGGCACCCCCTGGCGGGAGAGCGCCAGCAGCGTCGGTCCGTCCGAGCGGGCGAGCCCGTGGCGCCACGCACCCGCGACCTCGCGGCCGTCAGCGGGACGCATGACGTGCAGGTTCGGCATCGCCCGCAGGCTCGCCAGGTGCTCCACGGGCTGATGGGTCGGCCCATCCTCCCCGAGCCCGATGGAGTCGTGCGTCATGACGTAGATGGTCGGCAGGCCCATGAGGCAGGCCAGGCGGATGGACGGTCGCATGTAGTCGGTGAAGATCAGGAACGTCCCGCCGAACGGGCGGAACCCGCCGTGCAGCATCATCCCGTTCATCATGGCGCCCATGGCGTGCTCGCGGATCCCGAAGTTGAGGTTGCGCCCGCTGTAGCTGCCCTTTGTGACGTCGCCGCCGTCGGTGATGTTCGTGAGGTTGGAGCCGGCGAGGTCGGCCGAACCGCCGACCAGCTCGGGGATCTTGGGGGCGAGGGCGTTGATGACCTTCGCGGAGTCCTTGCGGGTGGCGGCCGTCTCACCCTCGGTGAAGTCCGGGAGCTCGTCCTCCCACCCGTCGGGCAGCCTGCCCTCCAGGACCCGCTCCAGCTCTGTGGCCAGGTCGGGATGAGCGGACCGGTACGCGTCGTAGCGCTCGCTCCAGGCTTGGTGCGCCTGACGGCCTCGCTCGCTCTGGTCGGTGTGCGCCCGCACGTCGTCGGGGACGGTGAAGTCCTCCTCGTAGGGCCACTCCAGCTGCTTCTTGGCGGCCGCCACCTCCTCGGCCCCCAGTGGCGCGCCGTGGGCCTTGGAGGTATTGACGGCGTTGGGCGCGCCATAGCCGATCTGGGTCGGGACGCGCACGAACGTGGGACGGCCGTCGCCGGCGGCGGCTTCCTTGAGCACCGCGTCGAGGTCGGCGTCGTCGTTGACGTCGCCGACTTCGAGCACCCGCCACCCGTAGGCGGCGTAGCGCGCGCAGACGTCCTCGCCGGTGAACGACAGCTCGGTGCTGCCGTCGATGGTGATGCCGTTGTCGTCCCAGCAGACGACGAGCTTGCCCAGGCCGAGGTGGCCGGCGAGGCTCGACGCCTCGCTGCTGACGCCCTCCATGAGGTCGCCGTCACTGGCGATGACCCAGGTGCGGTGGTCGATGATCTCGTGGCCGGGGCGGTTGTACCGCTCGGCCAGCATGCGCTCCGCCAGCGCCATCCCCACGGCGTTGCCGACACCCTGGCCGAGCGGGCCGGTGGTGGTCTCGACACCGTTGGTGACGAAGTTCTCCGGGTGGCCGGGCGTGCGCGCGTCGAGCTGGCGGAAGTTGCGCAGGTCGTCGACCGACAGGTCGTAGCCGCTCAGGTGCAGTAGGGAGTACAGCAGCATCGACGCGTGCCCCGCGGACAGGACGAAGCGGTCCCGGTCGATCCACGACGGGTCCGCCGGGTCGTGCGCCATGTGGCGGGTGAACAAGGCGTAGCCGAGGGGGGCGAGCGCCATGGGGGAGCCGGGATGCCCGGAGTTGGCCTGTTGCACCGCATCCATCGCGAGGGTGCGGATCGTGTTCACCGCGAGCTGGTCCAAGTCGGTCACTTCATGTCCTTATCGTTTGGGAATCCACAGTCAGACTAGACGGCGGTGAGGTCGTCGATCCGGCGCCGGCCCATGAAGCCGAGCTCGACGGCGTGGTACCAGGCGAGTTCCGGCTCGCCCTCCAACCAGCACAGCAGGATGTCGCGGCCGTCCGCGACCGCTGGGAAGTCGATCAGGAGCGGAGCCGCACCCTTCACCTGGATCTCGCGGGTCCCGAACCACTCCAGCTGCTCGTGCATCCGCGCCTCGAGGCTCTTCAGCTCGGCGAGCCCGCCCGCGGGGGCCGGGTCGCCGGCGCGCGCCGCAGCGTTCGCCTCGGCGAAGTCCGCGCGGAGCTCGACGTAGCGGGCGGCGCGGCGCAGCACCTCGGGCATGAGCCCTCGGGCCTCGGTCAGCGTGAACAGTGCCATCGGGACCAGTATCGGGGTCGACGCCGCCGGACACCACTCGGCGGACGCCCGCAGCTTCGCTCGGGGCCGAACTGGCGACTACACTACGACCCCGGCGCTCCGCTGTCGCCCCGTCCGTCGTCCGGTCCGGGCCCGTGGTGTGCCGGTGCGGCGCCCTCGCCGCATCCGACGTTTCCGAGGAGTCCCGTGGCCAGCCAGCACCCGACCGGATTCGGTCGTCTCGCTGTGGTCACCGCCGGGCTCTCGCTCGTCCTCGTCGCCTTGGGCGGCGCCGTGCGCGCCACCGATTCGGGGCTGGCGTGTCCGGACTGGCCGCGCTGCTTCGGCCTGTGGATCCCGCCCGCGGATCTCAACATCTGGCTCGAGCACAGCCACCGGCTGCTCGCCGGTGTGGTGGCCATCGCGATCGCCGTGCTCACCGTCTGGGCCCTCGCCCGCTTCCGCACCCGTCCCGCGGTGGTGTGGGCGTCGGTGACCGCCCTGGTGCTCGTCACGATCCAAGCAGGGCTGGGCGCCCTGGTCGTGCTGCGCCTGCTGCGCGCGGACCTGGTGACGGCACACCTCGGGATGGCCATGGTGGTCGTCGCCTGCCTGATCTACCTCGCCGTCGCCGTCACCCGCCCGGCGCCGTCGGGGTCGGCCGGCGCGGCGGGCGACCGCCGCCTCGCCTGGACCGCCACCGCCGTGGCCGGGCTGTGCTTCGCGCAGATCCTGGTCGGCGGCCACGTCACCGGCATCGGCGCCGGTCTGGTCTACCCCACGTTCCCGCTGATGGACGGCGCGTTGATCCCCGCCATCGGGACCGAGCGCGAGGCGTTCCACGTCGCGCACCGTCTGCTGGCCTACCTGCTCGCCGGTGGGGCCGCGTACCTGGTCGTCGCGGCGCTCCGCCACCGCCGGACCATGCTGGCCGCCGGGGCGTGGGGCCACGGACAGCGGTGGCTGCTCGCACTGCCGCTCGCCACGGGCCTGTTGGTCGTGGTGCAGATCGTGCTCGGCGTGGCGAACCTGTACAACGGCACGTCCTTCCTCACCGTGATCCCGCACCTGGCCGTGGCCAGCTGGATCTGGGCGACCCTGGTCCTGCACGTCCTGCTCGCCCACGGCCAGGCGGCCAGCCGGTCGGCCGCCGCCCCGACACCGTCCCCCACGCCGCGCCAGGAGGCCCCGGCATGACCGTCGAGCAGCCACGCGTCGGGGTCACGTCGACCCCGCCGGTCACCGAGCACCCGACGCGACGCTCTGCGGGCGAGGTGGTCAAGGCCTACGTGGGCTTGACCAAACCCCGCATCATCGAGCTGCTGCTGGTCACCACGGTGCCCACCATGGTCGTGGCCGAGCGCGGGCTGCCGAGCCTCTGGCTCGTGGTGACGACGTTGGTCGGCGGGACGCTGGCGGCCGGGGGCGCCAACACCATCAACAGCTACCTCGAGCGCGACATCGACGTGCTGATGGATCGCACGTCACGCCGCCCGCTCGTCAACCACAAGGTGGCACCGCGCAACGCGCTCGTCTTCGGGGTCGTGCTCGGCGCCGCGTCGTTCGTGTGGCTGGCCGCCACCGTCAACGTGCTTGCGGCGGTGCTGGCCGTGGCTGCCATCCTGTTCTACGTGTTCGTCTACACCATGGGCCTCAAGCGCCGAACGCCGCAGAACATCGTCATCGGCGGCGCGGCCGGCTGCATGCCGGTGCTGGTCGGCTGGGCCGCGGTCACCGGTGAGGTCGGGCTGCCGGCCATCGTGCTGTTCGCCATCGTCTTCTACTGGACCCCACCGCACTTCTGGGCGCTGGCGCTGCGCTACCGCGAGGACTACGCCCGTGCTGGCGTGCCGATGCTGCCCGTGGTCGCCGGTGTGGCCGAGACCGCGCGCCAGATCCTGCTCTACTCGATCGTGCTGGTCACGGTGACCCTGATGTTCGGTCCCATCGGCGGGATGGGCACCATCTACTTCGTCGCGGCGGTGGTGCTCGGTGGGGTCTTCATCGGCTACGCCGTAGCGCTGGTCCGCGACCACAGCGAGCAGGTCGCGATGCGCCTGTTCCGCTACTCGATCACCTACCTCGGCCTGCTGTTCACGGCCATGGCGGTGGACGCCGCCGTCATCGGCTGACCGCCCCCCGCTCGGCCCCCGAGGAGACCGTGGTGCCCGACGTGGTCGTCACCGGCTTGGGCGCGGTCACGCCCTACGGGACCGGGGTGGCGGCCTTCTGGGACGGCCTGCTCGCCGGCCGGGCGACCGCCGGGCGGATCACCCGGTTCGATCCCAGCGTCCTGCCCGTGCGGTTCGCCTGCGAGGTCCCCGGCTTCGACCCGGTCGCGCACCTGCCGCGACGCCTGGTCCGCCAGCTGGATCCGTTCGCCCAGTACGCTCTTGTCGCCGCCGAGGAGGCGCTCACCCAGGCCGGGCTGCTCGGCCCCGCCACCGACGGGGGGCTGCGCGTGCGGCTGGCCGGGGTCGATGCCGACCGCGCCGGCGCGATCGTGGCGTCGGGGGCGGGCGGCATCCAGGAGACGGCCGCGCAGCTCGAGCGGTTGGGCACCGGTGGTCCCCGGCAGGTCCGTGCCTACCTGCCGGTCGCCCAGCCGGCCTCCATGGCGGGCGGGCAGCTCGCGATCCGCCACGGGCTGGGGGGACCGACCTACGCGGTGACCAGCGCCTGCGCATCCGCCGGTGACGCCATCGGGACGGCACTCGACCTGATCCGCAGCGGTCGGGCCGACGTGATGGTCGCCGGTGGCGCCGAAGCGGCCATCACCCCCCTCATGCTCGCCGGCTTTGCCGCGGCCGGGGCGCTCAGCCGGCGCAACGACGCGCCGCACCGGGCGAGCCGGCCCTTCGATGCGGACCGCGATGGCTTCGTCATGGGGGAGGGGGCGGGGCTGCTCGTGCTGGAACGGGCCGCGCACGCCGCCGCGCGGGGAGCGCCCCCCCTGGCGGTGCTGGCCGGCTATGGGGCAACCAACGACGCGTACCATCCCGCCCGACCGCGGCCCGATGGTGCGGGGTCGGTGCGGGCCATGCGCCTCGCCCTGGCCGACGCCGGCGTGGACCGCGCCGACGTGGACCACCTGAACGCGCACGGCACGGCGACGGTGGCCAACGACGCCGCCGAGGCCGCGGCGGTGCGCGCCGTCTTCGGCGCCCACGCCGACCGGGTGGCCGTCACCAGCGTCAAGTCGGCCGTCGGCCACCTCCTCGGCGCGGCCGGCGGTGTGGAGGCGGTCGCCACCGTGCGCGCTCTGCAGTCGGGGCTGGTGCCGCCGACCCTGAACCTCGACCACCCCGATCCGGCCTGCGAGCTCGACGTCGTGCACGGCGTCCCGCGCGCGCACGCTGCCAGGATCGCGGTTTCCACCTCGTTCGGGTTCGGCGGCCACAACGCCGTCCTCGTGTTCGCGCGCTGATTCGCCCGCGGACGCCCGGGTAGGCTGCACCCGTTCGACGAGGAGAGGGACCGGCACGGGAGGCGACCCACGGTCACCGGTGCCGGCGCCTCGGCGACCGGTGGCGCACCGCCACCCCGTACGCCCGGTGACCTCCCGGCACTGCTCGGCAGGAGCACCGCGGCCGATCCGGCCACGCCGAGCGGAGCGCCACGCCCCGGCGCGTGGAGAACCCTCATGACCATCGACCGGAGGACCTGACCAGATGAGCGCACGCACCCAATCGAACTGGGCGCTGGTGACCGGCGCCTCCAAGGGCATCGGGGCCGCGATCGCCACCGCCCTGGCGGCGTCCGGACGCGACGTCCTCGTGCACTACGGCCGCGATGGCGACGGGGCGGACCGCACCGCAGCCGCGTGCGCCGAGCGGGGGGTGCAGACCCACACGGTCGCCGCGGACCTGTCCGAGGGCATCGACCCCCTCGCCAACGCCATCCAGGAGGTCGGGGGTCTGGCGGTGCTCGTGAACAACGCCGGGATGACCGCCGACGGCCTCACCCTGTCCATGAGCGACGAGGCGTTCGCCGACGTGCTGCAGGTCAACCTGGTCGCCGCGTTCTCGCTGTGTCGGACCGCCCTGCGGGGCATGCTCCGCGCGCGGGCCGGCCGGGTGGTCAACGTCAGCAGCGTGGTGGGCCTGCACGGCAACCCCGGCCAGGCGAACTACGCCGCCAGCAAGGCCGGGCTGGTCGGTCTGACGAAGACACTGGCACGGGAGGTCGGCAAGCGCGGCATCACCGTCAACGCGGTCGCCCCCGGCTTCGTGGCCACAGCCATGACCGACGAGGTCGACCTGGAGGACCTGGCGGCGCAGATCCCGGCCGGTCGGGTGGGCACACCGGAGGAGGTCGCCGCCGTCGTGGCGTTCCTGGCCTCGGAGTCGGCGGCCTACGTCAACGGCACCGTCGTGCAGGTCGACGGAGGGCTGTTCGCCTGAACGCCGCGGCCAGACACGGCCCACCGGGGATGCGCGTGGCGCGGGCTGCCCTCGGCCCGGCGCTGCTGCGCTGGGTGGGCGCGGAGGTGACCGGCCTGGACCGGGTACCCGGGCACGGTGGCGTGCTGCTCGCTGCCAACCACCGCTCGTTCCTGGACCACTTCCTGCTCTCGGCGGCGTCGCCGAGAGCCATGCGCTTCCTCGGCAAGGAGTCGTTGTCGCAGGGACCGATGGGGCGCGTCAACATGGTCATGGGCATGATCCCGGTCGACCGCGGGCATGCCGATCTCGCCGCGCTGGACATGGTGGTGGCGAGCCTGTGCGCGGGCGACGTGGTCGGTGTGTTCCCGGAGGGCACGCGCTCGCCGACCGGGGAGCTCTTCCGGTTCCGCAGCGGGCTCGCACGGATGGCGGCCGCGGCGGGGGTCCCGGTCGTGCCCGTCGGGCTGACCGGGACCGCGGAGGCGTGGCCGGTCGGCCGTCGGGCGCCCCGGCCACGACGCGTCGGCGCGACGCAGGTGCGGTTCGGCGAGCTGGTGCCCGCACCTGCCGGTGATGCCCGGGCACGGCGCGCTTTCACCGCGCTGGTGCACGATCGGGTGGAGGTGCTGTGCGGCCAGCCGCTCGCCGACCGCTTCGCACCGGTGTCCGACGACTGACCACGGCGGCGGTGGCGGCCGCACCGACCGGGCGGGGCGCGGTGGCGCGGACGTGCGTACGATGCGTCCGTGACGTCACCGACCACGGGCGCGGTGCCCTCCGTGCGCCGCGTCGCCGTTCTGCTCGGCCTGCTCGTGGCCCTCACCATCGTGGGCTCCTCAGCGGTGGCCGTCGCGCTCCCCGACGTGGCGGCGGACCTGTCGCTCGACACCGCGGGTACGGCCTGGGTGCTGGCCTGCTTCTCGCTGTCGTTCTCCGTCACGACCGCGGTATTCGGACGCCTCGCCGACGCCCGCGGGCTGCGGCTGCCCCTGCGCGTCGGCGTGACCCTGTTCACCCTCGGCTCGCTGCTCGCGGGAGCCGCGTGGTCGTTTCCCATCCTGATCGCCGGCCGGCTCGTGCAAGGGGCGGGGGCAGGGGCTGTACCCGTGCTCGCCCTGGGCATCGTCGCCGCGCGCTTCGACGGCGCGGCACGCAGCCAGGCGCTCGGTGGGCTCACCGCGGTGGTGAGCATCGTGTCCGGGTCCGGTCCGCTGATCGGCGGGGCGATCACCGAGCTGGTGAGCTGGCGGGCCGTCCTGGCGCTACCGGCGATCGCCCTGCTCATCGCCGAGCCGGTGGCCCGCCTGGCACCCGCACGACCGGTCGGGGGACCGGGTGGCGGCCGGGCGCGACGGCCCGGTGTGGACGTGCGGGGCGCCCTGCTCGTCAGCGTCACGGTGACCGCGGTGACCCTCCTCCTGCAGTCGCCCGCCACCGGCCTCGGTCTTCGGGCCTCGGGGGCCGCCGGCGCCGCGGCCGCGATCGGTGTCGCCGCGGTCATGCGCCACGTGCGCAGGCGGCCGGAGGGCTTCCTGCCCGCGGCGGTGGTCGGCGATCCCATCTTCCGCCGCTGCGCGTTCGGGGGGTTGTCGCTGCTGGCCGCCTACCTGGGCATGCTGCTCGCGGTGCCGCTGCTGCTCGCGGCTGAGCACGGGTGGCGGCCCCTGCAGATCGGTCTGGCCCTGCTGCCCGCCGCGGCGCTCGGCGCGGTGACGGCCTCCACGGTCGGGGCGCTCGTCGCACGCCTCGGACGGGCGCGGCTGGCCTCGGGCCTCGCCGTGGGCAGCGCCGCCGGTCTGCTCGTGGCCGCGGCCGCTCCCGGCAGCCCGCTGCTGCTGGTGAGCGGGATGGCCCTGGTCGTGGCCGGCTTCGCCGGCGGGCAGGTCGCGCTGCTGGACGGGGTGGCGGCGGTGGTGGGTGAGCAGCACCGGGGGGTGGCGCTCGGCGTGTTCAACCTGGTCTTCTTCAGCGGGGGTGCGGTGGGGGCCGCGGCCGTCGGTGGCCTGGCAGGCCTCGTCACCCTGCCCGGTGCGCTCGCCTGCCTGGCGGTCCTGCCCGCTGCGGGCGCTGTGGCGATACGCGGGACGCGTTAGCGACGGCGCCGCACGGGAAGATCAGGAGCACACGCCCACAGCCACCGCAAGGACCACCATGATGCGCCCCGCACTGGTCGGACTCGCCGCCGCACTGATCGTGGCCCTGGCGGCCTGCGCCGACGGCGAGCGACCCACCGGGTCCGACGCCGACCCGAGACCGCGCACGGACGCCACCGGCGTGGAGGAGCGTCCCGGACTCGTGGACCCCGAGACGCAGGGTCCCGAGGCCGAGGACCCCGTGGACGTGGCGGTGACGGTGGTGGCGACCGAGCTCGAGGTCCCATGGGATGTGGCGTTCACCGACGACGGGCGCACGTTCGTGACCGAGCGTGACCGCGGCACCCTGAGCGAGCTGGACGAGACCGGCCAGCGGTCCGAGGTGGCCACCCTGCCGGTGGACGCCGCCGGCGAGGGCGGCCTGCTGGGGCTCGCGGCATCCCCGGACTTCGCCGACGACCAGACCCTGTACGTGTACTACACGACCGGGCGGGACAACCGCATCGCACGGGTCGGGCCCGACGGCGCACCCGACCCGGTCCTGACCGGCATCCCCCGGGACAGTGTCCACAACGGGGGGCGGCTCGCGTTCGGCCCCGACGGCATGCTGTACGCCACCACCGGCGACGCCGGTGACCCGTCGCAGGCGCCCGACCCGGCATCGCTCGCCGGCAAGGTCCTGCGCGTGGACCCCGCGGGCGGCGTCCCCGACGACAACCCGACGCCGGGCTCACCGGTGTACGCCAGCGGGATCCGCAACAGCCAGGGCCTGGCCTGGGACGCCGACGGCGACCTCGTCATCACCGAGTTCGGCCCGAACGTCGACGACGCGGTGCTGCGCGCGGAGCCCGGCAGCGACCAGGGATGGAACCCGCGGTCGGCGGTTGCGGGGGCCGGCGGCCGCGACTTCCCCGACCCCATCGCCGTCGATCAGCCACCCGAGGCGTCCTGGAGCGGCGCCGTGTTCCTGCACGATGGGGCGATCCCGCAGTGGGAGGGTGATCTGTTCGTCGCGGCCCTGCGCGGTCAGCGCCTCTGGCGGTTTGATCCGCGCACCGGCGAGGCCGACCAGCTGCTGGTCGGCGAGCACGGGCGCCTGCGCCATGTCGCCCAAGCCCTCGACGGGTCCCTGTGGGTGCTGACCTCCAACCGTGACGGCCGCGGCAGCCCCGTGGCGGACGACGACCGGATCCTGCGTCTCGGACCACCGCGGTAGCTCCATCAGGCGCCGGCAAGTTGACCGGCCACCGAGGGCTCCGCACCATCCATCAATCTTAGGTTGAACGGACAGTGGGAAAAACTTGACAGTGGTCGCGGCCCGCTGGTATGACAGGACCCGCTACGGGATGCCGCCGTCCGGCGGTGCTGGAGCTCACGAGCCCAGTGCGTCTTGATGGTTCCCATGCCGTGCCCAGTCCCCGCCCGGTCGAGATGCTGATGCTGCGTCCCGTCGCGTGCCGAACACACGACGTGGACAGGGACTGATCATGGCTGTTGGCGTAGCGGAGCCGTCCAGACTGCAATCACCCGCGGTGCTGCGCTGTGCCGCCGCGGACGTCCGGGCCGGTGATCAGGTGGCCTTCGTGTCGGCTGACCAAGGCGGGCACGTCGCCGGGGGGATCACGGGGAGGCGAGCCAGCGAGGACGGATCGACGGTCGCGCTCGTGGTCGATGGCCGCGTCCACCACGTCGCCTCGGGCCACACGGTGGTCGTGATTCGCTTCGGCACGGAGGACGGTCAGGCCGGCGTCACCCGGAACGCCGCCCCCACGTGAGGGCGTGCACCGGTGTGAGCTCGGCGTGGCCGAGGTCGGTGAAGCCATGCTCGGTGAGCAGCGCGTCGTAGGCACGGCGGGGGAGCAGCTGGCCATCGATCTGCGCCTCGAAGAACTGGATCCCGGCCATGAGCCGTCCGGGGACGCTCTGCAGCCCCTCGTCGGTGTCCGGGAACGGGAAGTCTGAGATCACGAACCAGCCCCCCGGCTTCAGCGCGTCGTGGATGTTGCGGGTGACCCGGTCGATGACGCGACACTCGTGCATGGAGATGTTGTTGATCACCAGGGTCGCCGGCTCATCCAGGCGCATCTCCTCGAGGGGGCTGACCCGCAGACTGACCCGATCGGCCACCCCCGCCTCGGTGATGTGCTTCTCCGCCCGGTCGATCGTGTGCGCGTCGCCGTCGACGCCGACGATCTCGCACGCCGGGTAGTGCTGCGCCAGCCGAACCAGCCCGGTCCCGGCCCCGCACGCGGTGTCCACGATGCGGCACCCGGCCTGCAACCGATCGTCCAGCCCCGGGACCTGTGCCAACCCGTCCGGGACGAGCCGGGTGTAGAAGGGGGTGCCCGTGCGGGCGACACCGGCGATCCACTCCGGGCTGCATCGGTCCCACCAGGTCCGCTCGCCGGAGGGCAGCACCTCCTCGAACCGGTCGAACAGCTCGGGCTGCTCGAACACCAGGAAGAGCCCGCCCACGTAGGCCGGCGAATGCTGATCCAGCAGCAGCGTGCTCATGTGGGGAGCGAGCCGGAACCGGTCGCCGTCGCGGCGGCACAGTCCGGCGCCGAGCGCGGCACGGCACCACACGCTCACGGAGAAGCCGTCAAAGCCGGCGTGACCGGCGAGCTCCTCGGGGGTCAACCCGTCGGCGTGCTCCGCCAGCGTCTCGATGAGGCCGCTGCGCAGCCCGATCGTGATCGTGCGGCTGCTCGAGTATCCGGCGGCGTGGCTGAGCAGCGACGTGGCCTGGTCCGCCATCGGCGGTGCGTGCTCTGTCGTGGTGGTCACGGCATGTCCTTCCTCGCGTCTGGCCATCTGGGGGCGTGCTCCTGGGCTGGGGGCCTAGCGGATGTCCACCCCGGCCTCGCGCAGGGCGTCGATCGTCTGCCTGCCCTGTTCGGGGTCCACCGGGCGGGTGGCCTCGGTGAGGAGCTCGGCGGCGTAGCCCTTGCCCACCGCATCGAGCGCGGTCTCCTTCACGCACACGTCCTGGGCCAGGCCGGCGATCACCACCCGCTGGATGCCGTGCTCGCGCAGGATCCGGTCGAGCTCGGTCGCCCCCTCCTCGCCCGTCTCGGGATCGCGGACGCTGAACCCCGAGTAGCCGTCCCCACCCCCGGTGCCCTTGCGCACCACCGGTCCGTCGACCACGAGATCGGGGTGGAACTGCGCACCCTTGGTGCCCCGGACGCAGTGGCGCGGCCACTGCCCCCCCTGGTCCTGGAAGTGCGGCGTCTGCTCGGGGTGCCAGTCCTGGGTGTACACGACCAGCGCACCGACGGCGCGCGCCCGTCCGATCTCGCCGTTGACGGCCTGCACGACCTCCTGGCCGCCGGGGACGTACAGACTGCCGTCCGGGTCGGCGAAGTCGTTCTGGACGTCGACCACCACCAGCGCGGTGTCGGAGCCGTACTCCACCATGCGCCATCACCTCCTGTGTTGCGTCGTCCTTCCATTCTCCTGCCCACACCGCCCCGTTGTCACGCTGCAGCCGCTCGGTTTGGCCCATGCGGGGGGCGTGGGGCAGAGTGGGGCCATGCCGACCCCCATCGCCCTGCCCGCAGAGCTGCGCCCCGCCGACGGACGCTTTGGTCCCGGACCCTCCAAGGTGCGCCAGGCGGCCGTCGAGGCCCTGGCCTCCGCGGCGCCCGACCTGCTCGGGACCAGCCACCGCCAGCCCGCGGTGAAGGGACAGGTCCGGCGCGTCCGGGAGGGGCTGGCGACGTTCTTCGCGCTGCCCGAGGGGTACGAGGTGGCCCTGGGCAACGGCGGCGCGACCCTGTTCTGGGACGCCGCGGTGGCCGGCCTGATCCGCCGCCGCAGCGCGCACGCCGTCTTCGGCGAGTTCTCCGGCAAGTTCGCGGCCGCCGCCGGCGCGGCGCCCCACCTCGACGACCCGGTGCTCGTGCAGTCCGAGCCTGGCACGCATCCGGTGATGGAGCCCCACGACGACGTCGATCTCTACGCCCTCACCCACTGCGAGACCTCCACGGGGGTCGCCATGGGGATGCGCCGACCAGCCGCCAACGGGTTGGTCGCCGTTGATGCCACGAGTGCCGCCGGCGGCCTGCCCCTTGACCCCGCAGCGGTCGACGCCTACTACTTCTCGCCGCAGAAGTGCTTCGGCAGCGAGGGCGGGCTGTGGCTCGCGCTGCTGTCACCGGCGGCGCTGGAGCGCATCGAGGAGCTGGCCGGCACCCGCCACCAGCCGGCCATGCTCGACCTGGCGCTCGCGGTCGACAACTCCCG
The DNA here is from genome assembly GCA_040905805.1 of Egibacteraceae bacterium. Lineage (NCBI taxonomy): Bacteria > Bacillati > Actinomycetota > Nitriliruptoria > Egibacterales > Egibacteraceae > Egibacteraceae bacterium. Next base: position 24,953 of record JBBDQS010000106.1, read on the forward strand.
CAAGGACCAGACCTACAACACCCCGGCGGTCGCCACGCTGTACCTGATGGGCGAGCAGCTGGACTGGATGAACGCCCAGGGGGGCCTCGCCTGGGCCGCGGCCCGGTGTGCGAGCAAGGCCGCCGTGCTCTACGACTGGGCGGCGGCGTCCCCCGTGGCGACCCCGTTCGTGGCGGACCCGGCGATGCGCAGCGACGTGGTCTGCACGATCGACTTCGCCGAGTCGGTCCCGGCGGGGGAGCTGGCGGCCGCCCTGCGGGCCAACGGCATCCTCGACGTGGAGGCCTACCGCAAGCTCGGCCGCAACCAGCTGCGGGTCGCCGTGTTCCCGGCCATCGACCTCGCCGACGTTGAGCGCCTCGTCGCCGCGATCGACCACCTGGTCGAACGGCTCGCGCAGTAGCGCGATCGGGCTCTAGCCCGAGTTTCCTGGATAGCGGTGACTGGCGCCACGTTCTTGCAGGTCAGAG
>JBBDQS010000107.1:0-17698 GCA_040905805.1 Egibacteraceae bacterium
GGGGGGGCGCGTCGCCGTGCCAGAAGGGCAGTTTGCCCGGCTCCCCGGGAGCGGGCGTGACCAGGACCTGGTCGCGGGTGATGTCGGTGATGCGCCAGGTCGTCGAGCCGAGGACGATGGTCTCGCCGGGCCGGGTCTCGTAGACCATCTCCTCGTCGAGCTCGCCGACCCGTCGTGATCCCCGCCCCCCGGCGGCCGCTGCGCGGCCACCCTCACCCCGGCCGCCGCGGCCCGCGCCATCCCCCTCGATGAACACCCCGTAGAGACCCCGGTCGGGGATGGTGCCCCCCGAGGTCACCGCCAGGTGCTGGGCGCCCCGGCGGCCGGTGACGCGGTCGGCGCCGCGGTCCCAGTTCAGGCGCGGGCGCAGCTCGGCGAAGTCGGCGGAGGGGTAGCGCCCGGAGAGCATGTCCAAGACGCCGTCGAGCTGGCCGCGCGACAGGTCGGCGAAGCTCGCGGCGCCGCGGACGACCCCCAGCAGCGCACCGACCCCCCAGGTGTCCATGGCCGCCATGGCCACGACCTGCTGGGCGAGCACGTCCAGGGGGTTGCGGGGGTAGCGGGTCTCCTCGATGTCGCCGTCGTGCATGCGCCGCACGACCACCGCGGTCTCGACCAGGTCGCCGCGGTGCGTCGGGAATACCTTGCCGACGCTCGGCGCGCCGACGTGGTGGCCGGCCCGCCCGATGCGCTGCAGTCCTCGGGACACGCTGCCGGGCGACTCGACCTGCACGACCAGGTCGACCGCCCCCATGTCGATGCCCAGCTCCAGCGACGAGGTCGCCACCACGCAGCGCAGCGTCCCCGACTTGAGCGCCGACTCGATGTCCACGCGCTGCTCCCGCGCGATCGACCCGTGGTGGGCGCGCGCCACGACGAGCTCCGGCTCGTCCTCGGCCCGCTCGGCGTTGGCGAGCTCGTTCAGCCGGGTGCACAGGCGCTCGGCCAGGCGCCGGGAGTTGGCGAACACGATCGTGGAGCGGTGGGCGAGGATCAGCTCGAGGATGCGCGGCTGGGCCGCCGGCCAGATCGAGCGCCGCGACTCGCCCGCGGCGGCGGGGCCGGTCGCGGGCTCCTCGAGGATCTCCCCGAGCCTGCTCATGTCCTTGACCGGGACGACGATCTCGACGTCCAGGACCTTGCGGGCGCCCGGGTCGACGATACGGACCGGCCGGGGCCGCCAGGCGCCGTCCGCGTCGATGCGCCCACCGCCGAGGAACCGGGCGACCTCCTCCAACGGCCGCTGGGTCGCCGACAGCCCGATGCGCTGCAGCGTCCGGCCGGCCGCCCCCTCGAGTCGCTCAAGCGACAGCGCCAGGTGCGCGCCGCGCTTGGTGCCCGCGACGGCGTGGACCTCGTCGACGATCACGGTCTCGACGTCGGCGAGGGTGGCCCGCGCCTGCGAGGTGAGCAGGAGGAACAGCGACTCGGGGGTCGTGATGAGGATGTCGGGCGGCGTGCGGACCAGGCGACGGCGCTCGTCGGCGGGCGTGTCACCAGAGCGGATGCCGACGTCGACCGGGGGTACGGGCCAGCCCAGGTGCTCGGCGGCGCGGCGGATGCCGGCCAGGGGCGCCCGCAGGTTGCGGTCGACGTCGTAGGCGAGGGCCTTCAACGGCGAGACGTACAGCACGCGGGTGCCCCGCGCCGCGGGCACCGCACCCGACCCCGACGGGGCGGCGAACAGCCCGTCCAACGCCGACAGGAACGCCGCGAGCGTCTTGCCCGACCCCGTCGGGGCGCTGACCAGGACGCTCTCACCGGCCCGGGTGGCCTCCCATGCCTGGACCTGTGCGGGCGTGGGCGCGGCGAACGCGGAGGAGAACCACGCCCGGGTCGGTGCCGAGAACCGCGCGAGCGCCTCGTCTGGCGACATGCCGGCCAGGATAGGCCGGGTCAGCGACCAGGCGCCCGCGCCGCCTCAGCCCGCCGCGGGTCCAAGGCCCTCCGGAGGGGTGGTCTGCCCGCCGATGTCCAGCCCCATGTCGAGCAGCTGGGTCGCGAGATCGGACAGCTGCCAGGCGGCGGCCTCAGCCTCCGCGGCTGTCGCCTCCCTCGACATGGCCAGCAGGCGGTCGCTGAGCTCCTGCAGCCGCTCGGCGGCGAGCCCCCGGTAGTAGGTGTCGAGGTTGATGTCCATGGGCAGAGGGTGCCCAGACGACGCGGGACCCTAACCGTGGTTGGCGGGTGGCTGCTCGACTAGAGTGAGCGTTCGTGCCGACGGGTGAGCGGCGGGAGATGCGGACGACGACAGACGGGCGTGGACGTGAGGCTTGAAACGGTGATGGTCAAGGTGCCGCCGACGCCCGACCACCTTGCGCTGCTGCGCACGGTCGTCGGGGGCTTCGCCGGCCGCGACGACTTCACGCTCGACCAGGTCGACGATCTGCGGATGGCCGTCGAGGAGGGCGCGGTGCAGCTGCTGCGTCACGTGGACGACGACGTCATCACCCTGGAGGTGCACTCCACCGATGCGGGCCTCGAGCTGCGCCTGTACGCCACGGTTGCCACCAGCGAGCCCGTGATCGACGAGGCGTCGTTCTCCTGCACCATCCTGCAAGCGCTCACCGACGACCTGCGGATCGAGATGCAGCAGGACCACGCCACGATCGTGATGGCCAAGCACCGCCTCAACGTGGCGAGCGAGCCACCCCACTCATGAGCACGTACGGCAGAGAAGACACCAAGCGCCTCTTCGCTGAGCTCCAGCGCACGGGCGATCAGACCTATCGGGAGCACCTCGCACGCCTGCACCTGCCGCTGGTCGAATACCTCGCCAAGCGGTTCAAGGACCGCGGCGAGCCCCTCGACGACCTCGTCCAGGTCGGCAGCGTCGGGTTGCTGAAGGCCATCGACCGCTTCGACCTGGACCGCGGGGTCGAGTTCTCCACCTATGCCACCCCGACGATCGTCGGCGAGCTCAAGCGCTACTTCCGCGACAAGGGCTGGGCGATCCGGGTGCCGCGGCGGCTGCAGGAGCTGTCCCTGCGCCTCAACAAGGTCATCGCGCAGCTCACCCAGGACCTCGGGCGCTCCCCCACGATCGCCGAGATCGCCGAGATGGCGGGGGTCGACGAGGACGCGGTGCTCGAGGCGCTGGAGAGCGGCCAGGCGTACTCGACCACGTCCCTCGACGCGCCGACGGGCGACGACCACGACGCTCCGCTGCGGGGCGACCGCATCGGCGAGGTGGACCTGCGCCTCGAGAACCTCGAGTACTTCGCGTCCCTGGCCCCCCTGATCGAGGAGCTGTCCGAGCGCGAGCGCACCATCCTGTACCTGCGCTTCTTCAAGGGGATGACGCAGTCGAAGATCGCCGAGCAGATCGGCATCAGCCAGATGCACGTCTCCCGCCTGCTGACCCGTATCCTCGAGTTCCTCCGCGAGGGTATGGAAGGCGACGGCGAAGACGATCGGTAGGCAGGTGGGCGACAGCGCGAACACCCCGGAGCACCCCGGCGAGCTCGTCACCCGGGAGGAGCTGGCGCTCGCGGCCCGCAACCATGGCATGCCGCTGGAGCTGCTGCGTCACCCCGTGACACCCATCGGGGCCCACTACCTGCTGACCCACTTCGACGTCCCGTTCATCGACCCCGTGTCATGGCGCCTCACGGTCGGCGGGCAGGTCGCCCGGCCGCTGGTACTGGACCTCGACGACGTGCGCGACCGCCCCGCCGTCACCCGCCGGGTGACCCTCGAGTGCGCCGGCAACGGCCGTGCGCGCCTGACCCCTCGGCGCCTGAGCCAGCCCTGGCTCTGGGAGGCTGTCGGCACCGGCGAGTGGACCGGTACCCCGCTGCGTGGGGTGCTTGCCGAGGCCGGTCTGGACGACGCCGCGCTGGAGGTGGTGTTCACCGGTGCGGACCGCGGCGTCCAGGACGGCATCGCGCACGCCTACGAGCGCAGTCTGCGGACCGACGACGCCCTGGCCGACGAGGTGCTGCTCGTCTACGCCCTGAACGGTCAGCCGCTGCCTCCCCAGCACGGGGCACCGCTGCGTCTGCTGGTCCCCGGGTGGTACGGCATGGCCAGCGTGAAGTGGCTGGAGCGCATCACCGCGGTGGACGCCCCCTTCGAGGGCTACCAGCAGGCGCACGCCTACCGCTACCGCTCGGATGCGGACCCGCGCGGCGTCCCGCTGTCGCGGATCGCACCCCGGGCGCTGATGGTGCCCCCGGGGGTGCCCGAGTTCTGGTCGCGCCGGCGTTTGCTCCCGGCCGGCACCCACGTCCTCGAGGGGCGAGCGTGGTCGGGGTGGGGCCCGATCACGTCGGTGACGGTCAGCGCCGACGGTGGGCGGTCGTGGCGCAGCGCCGCCGTGGAGGAGCGACCCGGGCCCGCCGCCTGGCACCGGTGGACGGCCAGCTGGGAGGCCGGCGAGCCCGGCGACTACGAGCTGTGCTGCCGCGCCGAGGACGCCGCGGGCAACATCCAGCCCCTGCAACCGCCCTGGAATCCTGACGGGTACGCCGTCAACGATGTGCACCGGGTGGCTGTGAGCGTCACCCCAACGCCCTGACCAACCCTCGGGGGTCGTTGGTGCACAGCGCGTCGACGCCAGCGCCGGCCAGCAGGGCCGCACCGTCCAGGTCATCAACGGTCCACACCAGCACCGTCATGCCCGCGGCGTGGGCCGCCTCCACGGCGGCGACGTCCAGCTCCGGGGTCTCCACGTGCGGGCAGTAGACCTGGGCGCCGACCTCGTGGGCGATGGCGACGCCCGCCATCGTCCGGAGCCCCGCCGTCGTGAGCAGTCCTGCAGGGACATCGGGCAGCTGCTCGCGGGACGCCTGGACGGTCGCGGGGTTGAACGACGAGGTCATGACCGGCCGCCGGCAGTCACGAAGGAGTGCCGCGACGAGCACCGTCAGGCCCTCGTCCGCGTCGTAGTCGGGCTCACCGGGCAGGTTCTTCAGCTCGACATCGACCCCGAGGCCGTCAGGCAGGCGGTCGAGCACGTCGGCGAAGGTCCAGACGCCCATGGCTTGCAGGGCGTCCGCCGCCACGTCCCGGACCGCCCGCCCGTCGGCGATCCAGGCGTCGTGGTGGACCACCACCACCCCGTCCGCGCTGGCGCGGGTGTCCAGCTCGACCCAGGCAGCGCCGGCCGCGGCCGCGGCCGCGAACGCCGCCGGGGTGTTCTCCGGAGCCTCGCCCGGTGCGCCGCGATGTCCCATGACGACCGGGCGCGGCAGGTCTCCGAACGGCTGCATCGGCGGACTGTACCGGGCCTGCGGGTGCCGAACCCTCGCTATCCGGACATACCTGAATTTCTGTCAATTCCACCAGAGGCCTTTACTCGGCCAGGAAGGCCCTATAGGGTGAATCTCTGATCGGTGCGCACCACCTTGTGAGAATCTTCACAAGGTCCCGGCGAACCCCCTCCGTCACCCCGCACCATGCGGTCCCTGCCACCTCGCCCGCACCTGGGTACCTGGCAGCGTCGCTGGTGCACGGCAGCCGAGCATGTGCCGAGACCACTGTGAACCGCTTGCGACACGAGGAGAAAACGAATGGACTGGCGTCAGCAGGCGGAATGCCTGGACAAGGACCCGGAGCTCTTCTTTCCCGTCGGCTCGACCGGCCTTGCGCTGGAGCAGACCGACGAGGCCAAGGAGGTCTGCCGCAGCTGCGCCGTCATCGAGGAGTGCCTGGAATGGGCCCTCACGTCCAACCAGGACGCCGGGGTGTGGGGCGGCATGAGTGAGGACGAGCGCCGGACGCTGCGGCGCAGCCGTCAGCGCCGCCGTCGGATCGCCAGCTAGCACGGCTTACGGCAGGGGCAGCACCAGCTCGACCGTCAGCCCTTCACCTTCACCCGTTCCCGGGGGGGACGTGAACGTGCCGCCCAGCTCGGTCTCGACCAGGGTCCGAGCGATCTGCAGCCCCAGGTTGGCGCGGTCGTCCAGGGACTCGCCCTCGGGCAGGCCCACACCGTCGTCCTCCAGCAGCACCCGCAAGGTCACCGGGCCCCGCTCGAAGGTGATGGTCACGGTGCCCCCGGTCACCGGGTAGCCGTGCTCGACCGAGTTCTGCAGCAGCTCGGTGAGCACGAGCGCAAGGGGCGTCGCCACCTCGGCCGGCAGGTCCCCCGGCGCACCGTGCGTCTCGAACGAGACCGGCACCTCGGGGTTGACCAGACCGTCGGCCAGCATGTCGATGATGCGCTGGGCGATCTTGTCGAAGCTGACCCGTTGGCGGGACTCCTGGCTCAGGGTCTCGTGCACCAGCGCGATCGAGGAGATGCGACGCACGCTCTCCGTCAGCGCTTCCCGCGCCTCCTCGGAGTGCAGGCGCCTGGCCTGCAGCCGGAGCAGCGACGCCACCGTCTGCAGGTTGTTCTTCACCCGATGGTGGATCTCGCGGATGGTGGCGTCCTTCACCCGCAACGCGCGCTCGTGCCGACGCAGCTCGGTCACCTCGAGGACGAGCAGGAGACCGCCCACCACCTGGCCCCCGTCGATCAGGGGCAGGAGACGACGCTTGATGATCGCCCCCTGCGCCTCGACCTCGGTCTCCACGGGCTCACCGTCCGCGAGACCATCGGTGAGCTCCTCGTGGCCGGGGTCGAAGTCCGCGATCGCGTACCCCATCACGTTCGGGAGGCTGCCCAGGCGGCGGTATGCGGAGATGGCGTTCGGGGAGGCGTACGTGACCACGCCTGCGCCGTTGACACGCATGATCCCGTCGCCCACCCGCGGTGACAGGTCGCGCTCCTCGGGGGCGTCGCTGCGGTACGGGTAGGTGCCGTCGGCGAGCATCTGGGCAAGCGCACCCGCCGACTGCAGGTAGGTGAGCTCCAGCTGCGACGGCGACCGCGCGGTCGAGACGTTGGCCTCCCGGGTGACCACCGCGACGACCTCGTCGTCGAAGCGCACGGGGATGGCCTCCTCGCGCACCGGGACCCCCGTGGACCAGTCGGGGTCCGCGTCGCGGATCACCCGAGCCTCCTGGAAGGCCCGGCCGACCATCGGCCGGTCGCTTGCGGGGAACGACTCGCCGACCAGATCCTCGTGGTAGATCGTCTGCGCCGTGTAGGGACGCATCTGCCCGGCGCACAGGTAGCGCGCGCCGGGCGGGCCGCTCTCGGGGACGAACAGCAACAGGTCGGCGAACGACAGGTCGGCCAGGATCTGCCAGTCGGCCAGCAGCAGCAGCAGGTGGTCGACCGCTTGGGGGTCGAGCCCGGACCGCTCCGCAAGGAGCTCCTCCGGCAGGGACACCGCTACCGGCTGTCGACGAAGGTCGGTGTCTGGGTGGTCGGCACCGCGCCATTCCAGCACATGACGGCCGCGCGCGTGGCCGGCGTCACGGGGCCGCCCGCAGCGCCCGGTCGATCAAGGAGGCGATCTGGTCCCGCCGGATCGGCCGGGCGGGCAGGTAGAGGCCGCTGCCGTCACCCCGCGTCACGTCGTGGTCGGCGAGGCTGTTGATCGCCTGTTCGTGCACGTTGCCGGCCACGTCGGAGAAGTGGCTGGTGCCGCTGGCGCTGAAATCCAGCCCCTGGTAGAGGAACGTCGCCATCTGGTCGCGACGGACCTCGCGGTCGGGGTAGAACCTGCCGGCGTCGCCCTTGACGATCCCGTGCTCGTACAGTGCGTGGATGCCATCGGCGTGGGTGTGGCTTGCCGGGACGTCGGTGAAGTGCCCGCTGTCCTGTGCCGTCAGCTCGAGGGCGCGGGCGGTCATGGTGGCCATCTGCCCACGGGTGACCCGCCCGCTCGGGCAGAACTGCCCGTCCGCGCACCCGTTGACCACGCCACGTTCGTGCAGGCGCAGGATGGCCTCGCGGTGCACCGAGTCGCCGAGGTCGCAGAACGCGTCCTCGCAAGGTTCCACGAGCTCGACGGTGGTCGTGGCGGTGCGCCGGCCGTCGCTGGAGACCGCGACGGTGTGCGCGCCGCCGCCCAGGTCCGATCCCCCGGACCACCGCGCGCTGACCGCGGTGCCGGACCCCGACGCGGTGTGCACCACCCGGTCGTCGGGATCGGTCACGGTCACCGCCCAGTCCCCACCGGGCCGCAGGCCGGCCGAGAGGCCCACCTCGGCCGCCAGCCGGCCGCTGCGCACGTCGACCGTCGAGGGGCTCGCGGCCGGGGCGAGGATCACCCCGCCCGCCTGGTCCTGCAGCTCGGCCACCGCCGTGCGGTACCCGCTGAGCTGGCTTGAGATGCGGTCGCCCGGGCAGGCCGTCTGTCCCACGTCGCTATGGCCGACCAGCGTGGGTCGCGTGGTGTCGTTCATGTCGACGCTGGCTTCGACGTCGATGGCGTGGACGTCGAACTTCCAGGCCAGGACCGCGAGCAGGGACGCCTGCGCCGCGGAGGGCAGCGTGCCCGCGCCGCCCGAGACGCCCGCACACGCGCGCGTGTCGAAGCACCCCATCACCGACACGCCAAAGGTGCCGGTGTTCCAGCCGCCGGAATGCGCGCCGATGACGGCCGATTCGAGCCCACCCTTGCGACCCTCGTACACCGTGCCGAACCGGTCGATCAGCAGGTTGTAGCCGATGTCGTCCCACCCGTTGCTGACCGTGTGGTACCGGTAGATGGCCCGGACGACACCGGGGGCCTCCGCCTTCGTGTAGGTGTTCGGCGTGGCGGTGTGGTGGACCACACCCATCCGCGCCCGTGAGGCGTATCGGGGGTCGCCCTTGCGCAGGGACTCGTCCGCACCCCACTCCTGCCGGGTCACGATGTCGGGCTGCCCGGGCGCGGCGGCAGCCGGCGCAGGGTCCGGGCGCCACGCCGCCCGGAACGCGTCGCCGGCCCGCTCCATCCACGACCGCGACAGGCCCAGCGAGTCGATCAGGTCCACCCCGACGTCCTCGGTCCTGCCGTTCAGCACGCGCAGCTGCAACCAGGTCGCCTCCCCGACCCAGTACCCGGCGCTACGGCGGCCGGCCTCGGCGGCGGCCGCGGCCTCCTCGGTGCCGGGATCGGGACCGTCGGTCTCACCCAGGCCTGGCGCCCATTGCCACGCCGACCACTGCTCGCCGTCGGCGGAGGTGCGGAAGCCCACCTCGGCGTCATCGGGGATCTCGAAGCCGACCATGGTGAACGGCATCGGCGTCCGCACCGCGCGGGAACGCAGGGCTGCCGCACCGGCGACGCCTTCGGCGTGCCCGCCGACGGACGCCTGGCTGACGCCGTCGTCGCGGTGCCGGAGCGCCCGGAGGCGGTCTCGGACGTCGGCGGCATCCTCGCCCGCGGGCACGCCGTCCATCCGCTCCCCCACCGTGGGCGAGACGACCTCCCCGCCCGCGGCGGGTACCCCCAGACCGCTCAGGAGGAGCCCAAAGGCAAGGACCACGACGACAGCGGAACGGGCGACCACGCGGACTCCAGCAAGCCGGCCGGAGACTGACGGACCCGCCACGGCGACGGGGCGCAGACCCCGACACCCGCAGGACCACTCTGCCCAAGGCCGGCAAAGAGGGGTTCGTTACTGCAGAGGCGTAGGATAGCGTCTTGCGTCTGGAGTGACGAAAAGCGGCCGCAGCGAGATCACCTGCCCAGGAAGCGCTCCAGGCCCTTGATCGGTCCCACCTCCCGGATCCGGGAGAACGCACGAGCTTCGATCTTCTTCACCTCGCCGATGGTCAGGCCCAGGGTGGCGGCCACCTCGCCGGGCTTGGCCGGCGTGCCGTCCGACAAACCCATCCGCAGCTCGAGGACCCGCCGCTCGATGTCGGGCAGGCGCCGCAGGACACCAGACAGCTTGCCCCGCAGATCACGCAGGGCGGCATCCTCGTCATGGCGCCCAGAGGCGCGAGTGGGTCGGTCAGTCACGATGCCCACATGCTACCGGGTCCGCAGGGGCCCACATGGCCCCCACCACCGTCCGCGCATGCGACCATGGACGGCATGGTCCTCGTGCTCGCCACCGTGCTCTGCGCGGTCCTGATCGGCTACGCGCGCGGCGGCCGGCTGGCCAACCTGGGGTACGTGCACCTCCGGCAGGGCTGGCTCGTGCTGGCCTCCGTGGTCGCCCAGGTCGTGCTGGCCGCCGTGAGCATGGCCGGCGGTCCGACCGCCGCGATGGCCCCGCCCATGCTGCTGGTCAGCCACGTCGCCCTCCTGGCCTTCGTGGTCTGCAACCGCATCCTGCCCGGCATGCTGCTCGTGTTCGCGGGCTTTGCGATGAACGCCGCGGTCATCACCGCCAACGGGGCGATGCCGGTCGCCCGGGACGCGCTGCTGGCGGTCTCCCGCGGGGAGGCGACCACGATCACCCCTGGCAAGCACCGCCTGCTGGCCGAGGGCGACCTGCTCACCCCGCTGGCTGACATCTTCGCGATCCCGGTGCTGCGCACGGTCGTCAGCGCCGGCGACGTCGTGCTCGCCGCCGGTGTGGCGATCCTCGTCGTGAACCTGATGGCCGTGCGCTCACGACCGCGCGGGGAGCGCGCCCAGAGCGAGCAGGCCGCCTAGCGCATCCAGTCGAGGGTGGCGCCGAGCCCCTCGCGCAGCGTCGTCCACGGCTTCCACCCCAGCTCTGCACCGGCCCGACGGGCGTCGAGCGCGATCTGGCGGAGCTCACCGGTGCGCTCGGGGGCGTGTTCGGCCCGGGCGGCGTACCCGGTCAGGTCGGCCAGCTCCGCGAACAGCGCGTTGACCGACGTGGGCTCGCCGGTGCCGATGTTGCACCGCAGCCCGTCGCCCCGATCCATCGCCAGCACGAAGGCGTGGACGACGTCGTCGACGAACACGAAGTCGCGGGTCTGCTCGCCGTCGCCGTAGATGGTGACCGGCTGCTCGGCGAGCATGCGCCCACCGAAGATCGAGACCACGCCCGCCTCGCCCCCCGGATCCTGGCGCGGTCCGAAGACGTTCGCCAGCGCCAGCGACGTCCACCGCAGCCCGTACATGGCCTCGTAGGCGTGCAGGTACTCCTCCACCCCCCGCTTGCTGGCGCCGTAGGGCGAGTGCGGATGGCCGGGGTAGGCCTCGTCGATCGGCAGCTCGTCAGCGGTCGGCTCCCCGTAGATGCAGCCACCCGAGGTGGTGAGGACCACCTTCTCCACGTCGTTGCGCCGGCAGGCTTCGAGCAACGCCACGGTGCCGATCACGTTGACCATCGCGTCGTGGACCGGGTCGACGACGCTCTGGCGCACGTCGATCTGCGCCGCGAGGTGCAGGACGATCTGCGGGCGTGCCCGGGCCACGGCTGGTTCCAGGGCGGTGGAGGTGATGTCGAGGCGGGAGAAGCGCAGTGGCAGGTCGGGGTCGCGGCGAGCCTGCGCCAGGTTGTGCAGGTACCCGGTCGACAAGTTGTCGAGGACGGTCACCTCGTGGCCGTCGGCGAGCAGGCGGTCGACGAGGTTGGAGCCGATGAACCCGGCACCCCCGGTGACGAGCACGCGCATGGTCGAGCGCCTTCCTGCGGAAAGCCCGGCCGGTCAGCGGGCGGTCAAGTTGTCGATGACCCGATCGAGCAGGCCCGACGGCGCTGCATCCTTGCACTTCGACGCGATCAGGGCCCGCAGCTCGCGCTGGAAGTCCGCGCGGTCCACGCACGGGGGGCACTCCCCCAGGTGACGACGCACGGCCTCCTCGAGGTCGTCACCGCACTCGCCGTCGAGGAACACGTCGAGCTCCGCCAGCACCTCACGGCAGGATTCGTTCATGTCGACGGTTCCTCCGGGTCGGGGTGGTCCTGGGGGCCGAGCAGGCCCCGGTCGCGGGCGTAGCTGTACAACGCCTTGTGGAGCCTGGCTCTTCCCCGATGCAGCCGGCTCATCACGGTCCCGACCGGCGTCCCCATGATCTCGGCGATCTCGGCGTAGCGGAAGCCCTCCACGTCGGCCAGGTACACCGCCATGCGGAAGGTGTCGGGCAGCTCCGCCAGGGCGGCCTTGACCTCGTCGTCGGTCAGCCGCGAGAGGACCTCGATCTCCGCCGGGGCGTGCGGGGCACCCGCGATCCGGTCGTACAGGGAGAAGTCACGGTCCTCGGCGGCGTCGGCTGACACCTCGGTGGGGCGGCGCTGGCGACGTCGGTAGCTGTTGATGTAGGTGTTGCCGAGGATGCGGTACAGCCAGGCCTTGAGGTTCGTGCCGGGCTCGAACTGGTGGAACTTCTCGTAGGCCTTGGCGTAGGTCTCCTGCACGAGGTCCTCCGCGTCGGCCGGGTTGCGGGTGTACCGCAGCGCCGCGGAGTACAGGGCGTCGAGGTACGGCAGGGCGTCACGGGTGAAGAACGCGTGTCGCTCGGTCTCGGTCAGCTCCTGCCGAGTCGCCATGGGTGCCCTCTCCAGCGGTGTCGCCCCTCAGTCTACGCGGCGATCGAAGGTCGGCAGACTGGTGTACAAAGGTGTTGCTCCTTCTCACTCCTTGTCATATAACGAGTCTCTTCACTGGGCAAGGCTGCGGACGGAGCACCCGATGACCGACAACCCCCTCGCCGACTGGCTCCGGGCGCGGCAGGCCGCGCTGGGTGGGGCCGAGGACGCCGAGCGCGCCGACGACGCGACGGCCACCGTGGATGCCGTGACGCCCCGGTGGCCGGACGCAGCTGCGGGAGCCGAGGCGCCGGGGGGACCGGGCACCGTCCGCTGGGACCGGCCTCCCCGGGAGGGCGGGTCCCACACGCCGCGGCGCCGGCGCCTCCTGCTGATCGCCGCCCTGCCGTGGACCGTGGCCGTGCTGCTCGGTGGCCTCGCGCTGGTCACCGGTGGGAGCGATCCCGACGAGGTCGCCGCCGCCGATCAGGACGCGACCGGTCCGCCCGCCCCGGGGGCTGCGGGTCAGCCACCCCAGCCCGCCGGCCCCGTCGACCTCGCGCTCGGCGCGGCGGCGGTGGTGGCCGTGCGCCTGGCCGTGACCACCGCGGGCGACCCACCAGACGGGCAGGAGCGGCGCTACGTCGACCTGGCCGTCCCCGAATCGGTGTCCTGGGCCGGCGACCTGGCCCTGGTGACCATCCGGGCGGTGGTGATGGAGGGCCCGTCCGACCGTTGGCGGTCGGTCCGACCGGCACGCTTCGCCGTCCCGGTCGGGCTGATCGACGGCGACGCCGTCGTCCTCGACGAGCCGTGGGCACTGCCCGTGGCGGAGCACCCGGCGACCGACCCCGGGTGGACGGCTGCGGACACCGACCCCGGACCACTCGCCGGGGCCGCGGCGGCCGCCGGGTACGCCGACGTCGAGGTGCTGGAGGTGGACGCGCACCCCGACCGCCCCGCGCTGCTGCGGGCCCGCATCCGGGCCAGGGCGCCCGCCGAGCACCACCCCCGGACCCACCAGCTGTGGTTGCGGGCAGACCCGGAGCCCGCGGTGCTCGGCCTCGAGCCCCGCTCGACCCACGACGACGGGAGACGGCCATGACCGCACGTGCCCCCAGGGATCCGGCTCGGCCGCCCCCACGGCCCCGCGCGGGCGCAGGCGCCGGTCCGTGCGGTCCCGCAGGACGCCGCCCGGGGCCTCGGCGGCCGCCCGAGCGCGATGCGGGCGCCGAACAGCTGCACCGCCTGGCCGCAGGGTTCGTGCAGGCGTTCCTGGAGGTGGAGTGCGGCCTGCGGCCGCGAGACCAGCTGATACCCGTCCTGTGCCCGCTGCTCGCTGACCGCCTGTTCCCGGTCTGGGTGCGTCAGGGCGCACTCGGTCGCGTCGTGCGCATCTACGGGGTCCGGGTCACCCCCCGCCGCTACGAGGCGGTCGTGCTCGTCCGCCGCGGCCCGCGGGTCGGGGCGCTGGTCGTCGCGCTGGCCCGCAGCGACCGCGGGTGGCGCGTCGTGGATGCGGCGCGTTGCGAGGATGCCGCCACCGCGACCAGGCCCGTTCGGCCGCCGCGGGCCCCAGCGCCGATCGGCGGGCCGGAGGCCCGCATACTGGCCGCTGGGCCTCCAGCCCGCTAGGGTGAGTGGCGCATGCACGCACACCCCCCCGCGTGGCGCGTCAGACCGGCCCATCTCACAGCCCCCATGACGTGGGGTGCGGTGGCGGTGGTCGGGCTGCTCGTTGCCGCGCTAGTCGTCTGGCCGGCCTCCACCCCGGCCCACGCCGGCGACCCCCGGATCGAACGCGCGCAGGAACAGCGCCGGCAGGCCCAGCAGCACCTGGACGGGGTCCTCCAGCACCTGCGCGCCGTCGAGGCCGAGGTTGCCCGGGCCGAAGCGGAACTGGCCGGCCTGACCAGCAAGACCGACGCCCACCGGGAGGACGCACGGCAGGCCACCGCCGCCGTGGCGCACCTCGCCCAGACCTCCTACCGCTACGGCAGCGCCGACCCCACCTTGGCCCTGCTGGCCAGCGACTCCCCCGATCAGGCGATGGAGCACGCCCGTCTGCTCGGCGTCGTCGCGCGACAGGGCCGAGAGGGCTACGAGGCGGCCTCCGCCGCGCGGATCCGCACCCAGGTCGCCGCCGAGGAGGCCGACCGGGTCGCGGCGACGCTCGCCGCCAGCCGCGACGAGCTGGAACGGACCAGACGAGAGGCGGCCGGCCTCGTGGCCACCGCCCAGCGCGAGGAGGAGGAGGCGCGCACGGTCGTGGCCGCCGAGCAGGCGGCGGCAGCGCGCGCCCGGGCCGCACGCGAGGCCGCTGCCGCTGCCGCTTCGCGCCCCGCCCGGGGCGGGTCCTCCTCGAGCGCCCCCGCCGACGGCCCCGTCGACGCCCCCGCAAGCGCGCCGGCCAGCGCCGCCGCACCGGTGGCCGGCGGCGTGGCCTGCCCGGTCGGCCGGCCGCACAGCTACAGCGACACATGGGGGGCGGCTCGCTCCGGCGGCCGTGCCCACAAGGGCACCGACATCCTCGCCGCCCGGGGCATCCCCATCTACGCGTACGAGAGCGGGGTGGTCTCGCGCCTGAACTCCAACCGGCTCGGCGGGATCTCGCTGTACCTGCAGGGCAACAGCGGCAACCGGTACTACTACACGCACCTCCAGGGCTACGTCGCCGGGCTGTCTGCCGGGCAGCAGGTCAGCGCCGGCCAGCAGATCGCCATCAACGGTGACACCGGCAACGCCCGGGGCATCCCCCATCTGCACTTCGAGGTCTTCCCCGGCGGCGGCGGCAACGCCAATCCCTACCCGTACGTGCGCCGAGCCTGCGGATAGCCGTGCAGGGATGAGCCCGGAGCTCGTGGCCGTCGCCGTCGAGCGCCTGGCGGGGATCCGAGCCGTGACGCCGTCGACGGCCACGGCGCGCACGCTGACCGACGCCGGCCTGCGGGTCGACCCCGTCGCGCTGACCGACCTGGGCGCGGCGTCGGCCCCGGCCGTGGTGCTGCTCGACGACGAGCTCGCCCGCGCCGGCGAGCACGCCGAGGGTCTCCTCGCGCAGGCGGCCCAGGTGCTGGTCCGCGGGGGCCTGGTGGTGGCAGGGGCCCGCGGCACCGTCCACGCCGCCGTGACCGGACGCGGGAGGGATCCCGGGCGCACCTTCACCGCTGTCGAGCTGTCCCGCGCGCTCGGCCATCACGGCTTCGCCGTCGAGCTGCTGTGCGCACCCGGTGCCGGGCGGGCGCTCGCGGGGACCGCTGCCGCCTACGAGCCGGACACTGACCGCCAGCCGGGCCTGCTCGACGCCGCTCCCCACGTGGTGGCGGCCGGTCGCCGCTATCCCGACGACGCCGCCCGCAGCGCCGCGTTCTTCTCCAGCCTTCCGCGCAAGGTCGTCGCTGCCGCGACCCTCTGCCACGACGCGCAGGGCCGGCTCCTGTGCGTCCACGACAGCTTCAAGCGCCACTGGACCATCCCCGGTGGGGTCGTGGACGCTGACGAGGACCCCCGCACCGGTGCGGAACGCGAGACCTGGGAGGAGGCGGGGTTGCGGGTCCGGGGCGGCGACCTCCTCGGCGTCTTCGCCGCCTCGTGGCCCGACCGGCTGATCCTCATCTACGCCGCGACGGCCCTCGACGACACCACGCAACGCCTCATCCCGCGCCACAGCCACGAGATCGACGACGTCGCCTGGCTGCCCCACGACGAGGCTCTGGCGCGCCTCGCCCCGCACAAGGCGGACCAGGTCCGCCGCTGCCTCGACACCCCCGGGGGCACCTGGCGCCAGGGACCGGTCGGCTAGCCCGCGTCAGGCGGCGTCAGGCGGCGTCAGGCGGCTTGGTCTCGGTGCGTCGCGTGAGCGACCGACCGATGCGCGAGCGCCGCGCCCCGCGGCCGGCTGAACGCGCTTTGGCGTGCAGGAATCGCTGCGCGCGCCAGGCCCACACGAACTCCGTGGCCAGGATGGCGAACCCCAGCACGACCACGAGCAGGCCCGGCCCCGGCAGCACGAGCAGGAGCAGGCCGAGCACCACCACGGTGAAGCCGAGCAGCGTCACCACCATGCGGCGCGCGTCCCAGCGACGGTTCGCGAGCTTGGCGCGGATGCGGTCGGTGTCGTCAGTCATCGTGCCCAGACTATCCCCCGGAGAGGGCCGCAGGGATCCTCCATGTTGGGGTGGGTAGCCCGGCGCAGCAGCGGGGAGACTGCTCTCCTCAGGGAAGGAGCCAGCACCATGCGCACCGCAGGCATCGGACGGGTCATGAAGAAGGTGGGAGGGATGCTCGACGGCACTGGCCGGGGCTCGCAACCGGCCGGCAGGCGCTCGGCCAGGCCCCGGGCTCGTAGCCGAACCCCGGGGACCGGGGGGGGCGGCGGGGCCGGCGGGGCCGGCGGACTCGGCCAACTGGGGCGGATGGCAAAGAGGTTCCTGCGCTGAAGCTGAGCAAGCTGTCGCATGATGAGGCTTCGCTGTCTGGTGTGGGATGCGAGGTATTCGGGGTCGCGTCGTGACGGTCGTCTGCAGGCTGGTCGCCGCAGCAGTCGACCGCTCTGCCGTTGTGCGCTCTGGCTGCGGTGGCGCGGTGCGCGCCAGCGCGGACACGTCGCCGTGCCGACTCACGCCAACGCGGACACTTCCCCGAACACAACGGGCAAAACGTACGCCTTTTTATACCTATCTATACGGGTATACACCTTTCAGGGAACGGCGAAGTGTCCGCGTTACGCACACCCACGCCGGCAAAGTGTCCGCGCTGCGCCCGCTACACGCCGCCCACGGGTCCGTGCGACTCCGACGGGTCCACACGGGCGGCACCCCGGGCGGCCAGGGCGCCACGACGTGCTCCCCGTCCGCCAGCAGGCGCGTGCGCATGCATTGTCGGCCCGTCGGCCCATTCTGCGACAGCCTGTGATGTGAGGCTCGGCGATGGTCGGCGACCCACTACCAGGTGATCTCGACCTCGATCTCGCTCTCCTCGCCGACCTCGATCTCGAGCTTGAGCTCGACCTCGTCGGGCACCGCGACCGAGATCTCCCGACCGTCACGGGTGAACGTGATCTCGTTGTGCCGGGCGAGTTCGTCAGCCAGGTCGCGCAACCGCTGTGCGGCAGCCTCCCGCGTCATGCGCTCCGAACTGGTGTGCTCGATCAGGGCCATCTGCCGCTCCTCGTCTCCGAAGGGTGTCGGCGCAGCCTAGCCACCCGCGAGACCGGTCACCGGGAAAGTTGCGGGGCCCACCGGGCTGTCCTGCTGGGCGAGCACGAAGGCGTGCTCGGGCGGCAGCCCGGCCGTCGTCAGGGTGAGACTCGACGTAGCCTCCGGCCGCTTGGCCCCCGAACGGCCCGACCTTCCCCTGATCGATCATCATGATGATGCCCTCCTTCGTCGTCCATCCGATGTCTGAGATCGTGGGCGCTACGCCTGGAGCGGGGGGGGGGGGGGGGGGGGGGGGGGGGGGGGGGGGGGGGGGGGGG
>JBBDQS010000107.1:17708-27743 GCA_040905805.1 Egibacteraceae bacterium
CCCCCCCCCCCCCCCCCCCCCGAACCCGGCGGCCACCGAGATCGCCGTGGCCGAACGGCACGCCCATCCGCGGACACATCTCACGGGCGCGCTTCGAGGACCATGAACGCCGGTGTCTCCGCGGCCCGCCGGAAGCTGGCGAACCCGGCCTCCTCGACCACCCGGCGCAACCGGTCCTCCCCGGCTTGCGCACCCAGCGGATCCTCGCAGCCCTGCGACAGTGCGCTGGGGGTGCACACGAACGTCGACACCGAGTAGAACGTCCTGGCTCGGACGCCCTCGCCGAGCACGTCGTCGGTGCGCGGCTCGGTGAACATCCACGTCCCGTCGGCAATGAGCGCATCGCGGATGCGGCGTGCGGCGCGGACCGGGTCACCCCACTCGTGCAGGGCGTTGAACACGCAGACGAGGTCGTAGTCGTGGCCCGGGAAGTCGTCGGCGCCGGCAACCTCGAAGGTCACCCGGTCGCTGACGCCGGCCTCCGCGGCGGCCTTGCGCGCCGCCGCGATCGAGCCCGCGTGGTAGTCGAAGCCGCTGAACGTCGAGGCGGGGTAGGCCTGCGCCAGCAGGATCAGGGCGGCGCCGTATCCGCAACCGATGTCGGCCACCCGGCCCCCCGCGGTCAGCGTGTCCGCCATGCCGTCGAGCGCCGGGACCCAGCTGCCAGCCAGGTTGGCGCGGTACGCCGGCTCGAAGAAGCGCAAGGTGCCGGCGAACAGGTCGGCGTGGTGCTCGTCCCATCCGATCCCCCCATCGGCGGTGAACGCCTGACGCACACGCTCGGTGTCCTTGTGGACCGCGCTGGCCGCGAGCGCCCCGCCCGCGACGAAGGTCGGGCTGGAGGGGTCCGCCAGGCAGGCGGCCTGCTCCGGGGTCAGCCAGTAGCGCCCGTCGTCGTGCTCGCAATAGGCACTCGCCACCTGGGCGTTGAGCCACTCGCGCACCAGCCGCGGATGGCAGCCGGTCGCGCCGGCGAGCTCGGACGCGGTCTGCGAGCCGCCGTCGGCCAGCGCCCGATACAAGCCCAGCTGGTCGCCGACCACGATGGTGGCCGCATGCATGGTGGCGGCCTGGTCGGCGGCGAACCGCTCCGTGAACGCCTGCAGTCGGTCTCCGTCGAGTGCCATGGGGACTCCTCCTCGGGTCGGTGGACGGTTCCGGCGGTGCCACGGACAGCGTGCAGGCGCAACGGCAGCCGCACCATCGGGCGAGCTACCCATTCCGCCTGGCGCCGGCATGGGGAGAACCACCCATCGCCAACGGCCGCCCGCCGCCTGCGATACTCCAGTGCGCGACCGGGAGGACGCATGGTGGTCGATGTGCTCGAGCAGGCACGTGAGGCGTACGCACGGTTTCGCTGGGACGCGGCCTACCACCACTACCGCGCGGCGGCGGAGCATCAGGGATTGGGGCCCGAGGATCTCGCGGCCCTCGCCGACGCGGCCTGGTGGCTCGGCTACAACGACGAGTCGCTGAACCTGTCCGAGGAGGTGTACCGCCACCACCTCCACGGCCAGCACGTCCCCCGGGCGGCCCGGCTGGCGATCAAGATCGGCTGCCTGTGGTCCATGCGCGGCGAGCCGACCGTGGGCTCGGGCTGGATCAGCCGGGCCAGGCGCCTGCTGCAGGACGCCCCGGAGTGCGCGGCGCACGGCTACCTGCACTACCTCGAGGTCGAGCAGGCGCTGGGCGCCGGTCGCTTCGCCGTTGCGCTCGAGCTCTGCCGCACGGTCCAGGGGATCGCCGACCGCCATGACGACCGCACCCTGCGCGCCGTGGGGCTCGTGCTGGAGGGCACAGCCGAGGTGCGCAGGCCGGGTGCACCGCGCCCAGCTGCACCATCTCGAAGGCGCGTGGGGGGACGCCGAGCGCCAGGCCGCCCAGGCGTGCCGCGACCTCGCCGACATGAACGTCGGCGTGGTCGCCGAGGGCCAGTACCGCATCGCCGAGGTGCGCCGGCTACGCGGCGACCACGCGGCCGCAGAGGAGGCCTACGCACAGGCGCACGAGCTCGGCCGCGATCCCCAGCCCGGCCTGGCCCTGTTGCGCATGGCCCAGGGACGCAGGCCGGCCGCGACCACGGCGCTGCGCACGGCGCTGGCCGGGACCGAGCGATCGCTTGACCGCGTGGCCCTGCTGGCCGCCCAGGTCGAGGTCGCCGCCACCGGCGGCGACGCGGGCCCGGCTCGCCGGGGCCCTCGCCGCGGTCGGCGACATCGAAGCGGCCGAGCGCGAGGCCGAATCCGCACGGGCCGTGTTCACCGAGCTGGGCGCGGCGCCTGACCTGCGTGCGCTCGACGACCAGTTCGGCCGTGACGAGCCCCCGCTGGGCTTGTCACCCCGGGAGCTGGAGGTGCTGCGCTGCGTCTGCACCGGCCACACCAACCGCCAGATCGCCTCGGCCCTGACGATCAGCGAGAAGACGGTCGCACGCCACCTGTCCAACATCTTCGCCAAGCTCGACGTGGCCTCGCGCACCGAGGCCGCCGCCGTGGCGTTCACGCACGGGCTGGCCGAGCGGTCCGCGCCGTAGCCGCCGGGCCGGCGGCGTGCGTCGGCGGTGGGCGGCCTCGCCGGGGGGTCATGCCGACCCGGTGCCCGCCAGGGTGAGCACGAGGACGAGGTGGCAGCCCACGGCGGCGATCACCAGGGCGTGGAACAGCTCGTGGTAGCCGAAGACGCGGGGGGCGAGGCCGGGCCTCTTGGTGGCGTAGATGATCGCGCCCGCGGTGTAGAAGAGCCCACCACCGAGCAGAAGGGCCACCTGCCCGCCCGCGAGCGCGGCGTGCAACGCGGGCAGCCCGGGGATCACGACCCAGCCGAGCGCGAGGTAGCTGGCTGCCGCCAGCCGTCGCCAATGGGGGACGACGAGCTGGAGGGCGATGCCGACCAGCGCGCCGACCCAGATCAGCCACAGGAGGACCCCGTCCAGCAGGTGCGGCAGCGCCAACCCGCCCACGGCCGTGTAGCTTGCGGCGATCAACACGAAGATCGTGGCGTGGTCCAGCCGGCGCATGATCGCCCGGGCCCGCACCGACCAGGCCACCCGGTGGTACAGCGCGCTGACACCGAACACCGCGGTGGCACCGGCGACGTAGACACCCACCAGCCAGCGCAACGTCGGGTCGGCCCCGGCGACGAGCAGGGGCCCGGCCACGATGCTCACGGCGAACGCCACCAGATGTGACCACCCGCGCAGCCGCGGTCGCTCGACCGGCGGAGGCGAGATGGGGGGCCCCGGTGTCGTGATGGTCGTCCTCCATCCTCCCTGCGGGGTCGACGGGCCCCGACACGAGCCCGGTCGCCGCTACTCGGGCGGCTCCTGCTGGCCGACGGGCAGCGCGTCGTAGCGGGTCTGGTCGGCGGCGTGCACCGCCTCGTCGAGTCCGGCCCGGTCGACCTGCAGCTCCCCGTGGTGCGGGCAGGTGGGGACGGGGTCGTGCCAGTAGATGGCCCCGCTGAGCAGGTCGATCTGGGCCCGCACCGCCTCCGTCAGCCACGAGCCACGCGTGCCGGAGGGCATGGTGAACTCGTCCACCATCCCGGTGAACCCGAGGCCCGCGCCGAAGGCCGCGATCTCCTCTGGCGCGACAGGCGTCGGGTCGTCGGCGCTTTGCTGCGGGTGCATGCGCGACTCGACCACGGGCCCCTTCGGGCTTGCGTAGACCGCACCGACCTCGTGGCCGCAGCCGGCCTGCCCGCAGTGCATGGTCACCAACGGGTCCGGCTTGCGCGCCTTCCACGCCTTCAGCGGGGCGGGCAGTCCGACCGGTTCGATCTTGGGCTCAGCCACCGTGGCACTTCTTGTACTTCTGCCCCGACCCGCAGGGGCAGGGCTCGTTGCGGCCGACCTTGTCGCTGGTGGCGGCGCCCGACGCGTGCTGGGCAGCGGCTGCGGCCGCCGCCGCGCCCGGCGCACCCATCCCGGCCGGGCGAGCCGGCGCCGTCGCGCTGCCCCCGCCACCGTTGCCGCCGCTGGTGCCGCTGCTCTGGGTGGAGCTGACGGTGTAGGAGGTGGCTCCCGCCGCAGGGGCCGACGACGCGCTGGTCGCCGAGCTGTAGGAGAACTGCGGGGCGGGCTGAGGGGCCGGCTGGGCGCGCAGCGCGGGCGGGGCGACCTGCGCCTCCTGGCGGCGCCTGCCCTCGTCCTCCTGCTCGCGCTCCTCGGTCTTGCGCACCGGCAGATTGTAGAAGTAGCCGGCGGCCTGCTCCTTGATCTGGGCCATCATGTCGTTGAAGGCGTAGTAGGCCTCGCGCTCGTACTCCCGCAGGGGGTCGCGCTGACCGACCGCCCGAAGACCGATGCCGTCGCGCAGGTGGTCCATCTCGTAGAGATGCTCGCGCCAGATGCGGTCGACCACCGACAGGATCACCCGGCGCTCGACCTGGCGCAGCGTGTCCGACCCGAGCTCTGACTCACGCTCCTCGTAGCGCTCCATCGCGTCGGTGACGAGCATCTCGGCCAGGTCCTCGGCTTTGGTGTCGTCCAGGTCGATGCTGTCGCGGTCCACCGACACGGGGTAGATGCGCTCCAGGGAGATCCACAGCTCCTCGAGGGTCCACTCCTCGGGGTAGACGCCCTCGGCGGCATGCTGGCCGCACAGGTTGCGCACGGCGTCCTCGATGAAGTCCTCGGCGAACTCCTCAACCTGCTCGTCGGTGCCGCCCATGACGACGTTGCGCTGCTCGTAGATCACCTTGCGCTGGTTGTTCATCACGTCGTCGTACTTGAGGACGTTCTTGCGGATCTCGAAGTTGCGGGACTCGACCTGCCCCTGGGCGCGCTGCACGGCCTTGGAGACCATCTTGTGCCCGATGGGGTCCTCCTCGGGCAGCTTCAGGCGGGTCATGATCGACTCCACCGCGCTCGCGTTGAACAGCCGCATGAGGTCGTCCTCCAGCGACAGGTAGAAGCGGGACTCGCCCGGGTCGCCCTGACGGCCGCCACGGCCGCGCAGCTGGTTGTCGATGCGCCGTGACTCGTGACGCTCGGTGCCGAGGACGTAGAGGCCACCGAGCTCGCGGACCTTGTCCCCCTCGGCCTGGCACTCGGCCACGTAGCGCTCCAGCGCATCGGCGTAGGCGACGGCGAACCCGTCGGGGTCGACCTCGGGGTCGATCTGCTTGCGCGCATCGGCGTCGGCCCGCGACTCGGGGTTGCCGCCGAGCATGATGTCGACGCCGCGCCCGGCCATGTTGGTCGCGACGGTGACCGCGCCGATGCGGCCGGCCTGCGCGACGATCTCGGCCTCCTTGAAGTGGTTCTTCGCGTTCAGGACCTCGTGGCGCAGTCCGCGCTTGGTCAGCATGGCCGACAGCTTCTCGGACTTCTCCACCGACGCGGTCCCGACCAGCACCGGCTGGCCCCGCTCCTGGCGCTCCAGCAGGTCGAGCACGACCGCCTCGAGCTTGGCCGCCTCGCTCTTGTAGATCAGGTCGACCTTGTCCAGGCGGACGATGTCGCGGTTCGTCGGCACCTCTACGACCCCGGTGGCGTAGATGTGCATGAACTCGCTTTCCTCGGTCTTGGCCGTCCCCGTCATGCCGGCGAGCTTGTCGTAACCGCGGTAGTAGTTCTGCAGGGTGATGGTCGCCAGGGTCTGGTTCTCCTCCTTGACCTTCACCCCTTCCTTGGCCTCGATCGACTGGTGCAGCCCCTCGGAGTAGCGGCGACCGTCGAGGACACGGCCGGTGTTCTCGTCGACGATCTTGACCTCGCCGTCGACCACGATGTACTCGCGGTCGCGCTTGAACAGCTCACGCGCCTTGAGGGCGTTCTGGAGGTGGTGGATCAGCGGGGTGTTGACCGATTCGTACATGTTGTCGATGCCGAGCAGCTGCTCGACCTTGGTCACGCCCTCCTCGGTGACCGCCACCGTGCGCTTGGCCTCGTCGACCTCGTAGTGCTCGTCGCGGGTCAGCTTCGGCGCCACGCGGCGGGCGAAGACCGTGTACCACTCGGTGGCCTGGTCGGCGGGGCCGGAGATGATCAGCGGGGTGCGCGCCTCGTCGACCAGGATCGAGTCGACCTCGTCGACGATGCAGTAGCTGTGGCCGCGCTGCACCTTGTCCTCGCTCTTGAGCACCATGTGGTCGCGCAGGAAGTCGAACCCGAACTCGTTGTTGGTGCCGTAGGTGACGTCGGCGGCGTACGCCATGCGCTTGTCGGGGCGCGGCTGCTGGGAGAACACGAGACCGACCTGCAGGCCCAGGAACCGGTAGACCCGTCCCATCCACTCCGCGTCACGGGCGGCCAGGTAGGGGTTGACGGTCACGACGTGGACGCCTTTGCCGTCCAGGGCGTTCAGGTACACCGGCATCGTCGAGGTCAGCGTCTTGCCCTCACCGGTCTTCATCTCGGCGATGTCGCCCTGATGCAGCGCCGCGCCGCCGAGCACCTGCACGTCGAACGCGCGCTGGTCGAGCACGCGGTGCGCCGCCTCCCGCACGGTCGCGAACGCCTCGGGCAGCAGGTCGTCCAGCGTCTCGTCCTCGTCAAGGCGCGAGCGGAACTCGGTGGTGCGTGCCCGCAGCTGCTCGTCGGACAGGCCGGTGACGCTGTCCTCGACGGCGTTGACCTCGGCGACGAGCCGCTCCAGCTTCCTGATCTGGCGGCCTTCCCCCATGCGGAGGAACTTCTGCAGAACCACGTCGGTGCCTTCCACGGCAGGGTGGGACGAATCAACGCCCCAGTGTAGGTGTCGACCTCGCGCCTGTGGCGGGCGATGCGGACGGGGCCGCTACTTGATCTCGAGCAGCTTCTCGCGCACCGCGTAGACCACGGCCTCCATCCGGGAGTGCAGGTGCAGCTTCTCCAGAATGTTGCGCACGTGGTTCTTCACCGTGTTCTCGGAGATGAACAGCTCCTTCGCGATGTCGCGGTTGTTCATCCCCTGGGCGACCAGCGCGAGCACCTCCATCTCCCGGTCGGTGAGGCGAGGGGCGGGCATCTGCTGCTTCTGCTCGTCCTTCTTGGCCATGGAGGCGAACTCGGTGAGCAGCTTGCCGGCCATGGACGGCGAGATCAGCGACTGGCCGGCGTGCACCTTGCGGATGGCGTCGGCGACCTCCTCGATCGAGATCTCCTTCAGCAGGTAGCCGCTGGCGCCGGCCTTGATGGCGTCGTAGAGGTCGTCCTCCTCGTCGCTGATGGTCAGCATGAGGATCTTCGAGTGCGGGACCGCGTCCTTGATCGCCTTGGTGGCGTCGATGCCGCCGTGTGCGGGCATGCGCACGTCCATCAGCACGAGGTCGGGCATGTGCTCGATCGCGAGCTCGGTGGCCTCCCGGCCGTCACCGGCCTCCGCCACCACCGCGATGTCGGGCTCGGACTCGAGCACCATCTCCAGGCCACGGCGGAACACCGCGTGGTCGTCCGCCACGATCACCCGGATGGGGTCGTCACTCGTCTCGGCTTCCGTCATCAGACCCTCCACGCCAGCGCGCCCGCTTGCGCACTAGTGTATCGGTCCTGGTTACGTCAGTGCCTCGATGAGCCCCAGGTCGCCGTCCTTGCGCCGGTAGACCACGTTGCACCCCCCGGTGGCGGCATTCGTGAAGACGTAGAACTGGTGGTCGAGCAGCTCCAGCTGCAGGGCGGCGTCCTCGGGCAGCATGGGCTGCAGCTCGAAGCTCTTGGTGCGCACGATGTGGGGTTGTGGGGCCGAGTCGTGCCGCTCGGACTCGCCGCCGGGCAGCATGGCGGCGTCGGCAGGCGTGGACAGACCCGCCGACCCCTTTCCCTGCCGGCGATCCACCATGCGGGCCTTGTAGCGCGACAGCTGGCGGGCGAAGCGGGCGGTGGCCACGTCAAGGGCCAGCCGGTGGTCGGCGCCGCACCCCTCCGCCCGGATGTGGTGGCCCTTGGTGCGGGCGGTGACCTCCACCACGGCCGGCTCGGCGATGCGGGGGTTGGACTCCTCGCGCAAGACGACCTCGACCGAGGACAGACGGTCGAAGAAGCGCGTCGCGTGCTCGATCTTCGCGACCGCCTCCGCCTTCAGACGGTCGGTGGGCTCGCAGTCCTTGCTCTTGATGGTGATGTCCACGCGGTACCTCCCGGTTGCGATTCTCGCATCGTGACGACCCCGCACCCCCAGCGCAAGGGGCCTGCCGGGGCGGCGCCACGGCAGCTCCCCGGGGGCGCTGGCAAGGTGGGGAGCATGCCTGTGCAACGCCTTGTCGGCGGCGCGCTGACCGTCGTCCTGCTGGCCGCCGTCGTGGCCCTCCTGGTGCGCCTCGACCCGGCCACCGTGACGACCAGTGCCGACGCCGGCGTGCTCGTCACCTGGACGTCCCGTGGGTTGCCGGACGGCTTCGGGTCCGCCATCGCCGAGCTCGACGCGGTGGAGGCGGTCAGCGTCGTGCGTGGCGACACGGTGAACCTCGTCGCCTCCTGGGATGGGGCGGGCACCCGCATCGACGAGCCTCCTCCCGGCATGGCGATCCCTCTGGACGCGCTCGCGGTCGATCCCGCCAGGCACGCCGGGGTCCTCGACTCCGCCGGTGCGGCCGCGGTCGCCGCCCTCACCCCGGGCGAGGCGCTGCTCGGCGAGAGCTCGGCTCGCCTGCGTGGTCTCCAGCAGGGCGCCCAGCTCGAGTTCGACAGCGGCCGGCGGGTCACGGTGGCCGGGGTCGTCCCCGACGACGTCGTCGCTCACGCCGAGGTCATGATGGTCGCCCCGACCGACGAGGTCCCCACCGAGCGGTTCGTGCGGCTGCTCCACACCGGCCCGCGGGATGCGGTCGAGGCAGCCATCCGCGCCGCCGGCGGCGCCGCGCCGGTCAACGTCCGCGGCCCCGGCGAGCAGCGGGTGCTGCGCCACGGCGGATCGCTGCTCCCGCAGGTGACGATCAAGGAGCGCTTCGGGGAGTTCGCCTATCGACCCGCGTCGGGCCGCCTCATCGACCAGGACGACGCCTGGGTCGACCAGCACATCCAGGTGACCACGGTGCCGATCATCGGCGAGGTCGCCTGCAACCGGGGGACCATCCCACCACTGCGGGACGCGATGGCCGAGCTGGCCGAGGCCGGACTGGCCCGCCTGGTCGACCCCTCCGACTACGCCGGCTGCTACGGGCCCCGCGTCATCAGCCCCGGCCAGGGCCTGTCACGCCACGCCTGGGGCATCGCGGTGGACCTGAACGCCACCACCAACGCCTACGGTGACCCCCCGACGCTCGACGCCCGGGTCGTCGAGGCCATGGCGCGCCATGGCTTCTCCTGGGGCGGGACGTGGCGGGTACCCGACGGGATGCACTTCGAGTACATGGGCGACGGCTGAGCGGTCGCGACCGCGGGCGGGCTACGCGCCGCGGCCGGTGGTCGCGGCACGGGCCTCGTCACCACCCACGGCGAGGGTGGCGACGAGCACGCGCCGGGCGCCGGCGCTGCGCAGGGCCGCCGCAGCCGCCGCCGCGGTCCCCCCGGTGGTCCGCACGTCGTCGACCAGGAGCACCGCCGGCGGCACGGGCCCGGTGGGCGCGAACACGCCCGCCGGGCTGGCCCGCCGCGCCGCCGCACCCAGCGCGGTCTGGTCAGGACGCTCCCCCACCCGCACGAGCAGGGCCGTGGCGCCGTGGCCGGCCAGCAGCCGGGGGATCTCGGCGCCGCGCTGGCGCCGCCGCCGGCGCGTCGAGGGCACCCACGTGACCGCCAGGTCAGATCCCGGCGCCGGCAGTCGCAGCCGCGCCCGCAGCACCGCCCCGAGCGGCGCGGCCGCGGCGAACGCCCCGCCGACCTTGATCGCCCGGATCGCTGCCGCCACCACGCCGGCGTAGGCGTACGCGCCGACCGCCACCACCCCCGCGTCCAGCACCGTGTAGCCGAAGTCCACCAGGGCCAGGCGCTCGGCCGCTCGCGCACAGGCGTCGCACCACGGGCCCGACGCACCCCCGCCGCAGCCGACGCAGCGGCGCGGCACCACGAGGTCGACGACACCGGACAGCCCGCCCATGACCGAAGGCTACGTCCGGGGGCGCGCACCGCCGAAGGCTGTCCACAGCGGCGCAGAGCATCCTCAGGGCGGTCGCTGC
>JBBDQS010000107.1:27753-86132 GCA_040905805.1 Egibacteraceae bacterium
CCCCCCACACCCGGCACAGCAGGGAATCGCCTCCGCAAGCTCCGGCGATTCACGTCTCAGGGCAGCAGCGCCTGGGGCAGCAGGGCCACGATGCCGGTCGCCCCGAGGGCGCGCAGATCGCCGAGGCGCTGCCACAGCTGGGCTTGGCTGACCACGAGGTGCACCGCGACCAGGTCGTCCCGGCCCGCCAGGGGCAAGATCGTCGGCGCCGCCAGACCGGGGAACACGCCGCGGAGGTCGTCCAAGTGCTCGCGGGGGATGTGCAGCATGACGTAGCGGTGCGCGCGAGCGGCCAGGACCGCGTCCAGACGCAGGGCGAAGTCGTCGAGGAGCGGTGTGGCCCCGCGGCGCACGAACAGCGCCTCGCAGCGGCGCAGCACCTCGAGCACCCGCAGACGGTTGGTCGCGAGGCTGGTGCCGGTCTCGCGGAGGTCCACGATGGCGTCGGCGAGCCCGGCGACGCAGGCGCCCTCCAGCGACCCGCCCATGGTGAGGACCGTGACGTCCACGCCGCGTTCGGCGAAGAACCGCCCGGTGATCCCCGGCAGATGCGTGGCGACGACCGCGCCGGCGAGGTCGGCCATGGACTCCCGGCCGTCGTCGTCCCGGCTGGCCAGCACCAGATCGGAGCGGGAGAAGCCGAGCGGCACCGCGGGCAGCTGGTCAAGCTCGTGCTCCGCGACGATGTCGGTGGCGAGGAAGGCCGCCTGCAGCTGACCGGCGCTCAGCGCCGCGGCCGCGTCACGCGGGCGCATCTCGATGAACGCCAGCCCGTCGACGCGGGCGATGGACCCCGCGCCGTGCAGCATGCCCGTCGAGTAGCCGGCTGCCGCGAGCAGCTCGAGGCAGCGGTCACGCAGCCGTCCCTTGGACGGCACCCCGATCCTGACGCCGTCTTCGTTCACTTAACCCCTCCGGGCCTCGAGCTCGGCGAACACGTCCTGCAGGCTCACCCCCGCCCCGACGATGCCCGCCAGCACGTGGAAGAGCACGTCGGCGGCCTCCTCGGCCACGCGTCGGCGATCCGGGGTGTCCGCGCCCCGGCGCCCGAGCTCGAGGCAGAGCTCGAACGCCTCCTCCATGATCTTGCGGCTTGCCAGCTCCGGGTCACCCAGCAGGGTGGCAGAGTAGGACCCCGCCGGAGGCTGGTCCAGACGGTCGCGCAGCACCGCCTCGACCTCCGACAGGACCCCCGCCGGGAGCGGCTCTCCCCGCTCCTGCGGCGGCATCGATCCCAGCCTAGGTGCCGATGTCGTAGGAGGCCAGGTAGGTGACCTGCTCCGGGGTGAGCGTGTCGATCGGCTTGCCCATCGACTCCAGCTTCAGTCGGGCGACGTCGGCGTCCAGGTCGACGGGCACGTCGTAGACGCGCGGGTCGAGGTTGGCGGCGTTGGCCGTCAACCACTCGGCGGCGAACGCCTGGTCGGCGAAGCTCATGTCCATGACGGCGGCGGGATGTCCCTCGGCGGCACCGAGGTTCACCAGCCGTCCGCCGGCCAGCAGCACGATCCGCCGGCCGTCGGGCAGGACGAACGCCTCGGCGTTGTCCCGGACCTCGATGCGCTCCTTGCACATCTTCTCCAGGCCGGCGACGTCGAGCTCGACGTCGAAGTGACCGGAGTTGCAGACGATCGCACCGTCCTTCATGACCTCGAAGTGCTCGGTGCGGATCACCGAGGTGTTGCCGGTCAGGGTGACGAACACGTCACCGACGCGCGCCGCGTCGGCCATGGGCAGGATCCGGTAGCCCTCCATGGAGGCCTCGAGCGCCCGGATCGGGTCGACCTCGGTGACGACGACGTCGGCGCCGTGGCCCTTCGCCCGGCTGGCGACGCCCCGGCCGCAGTAGCCGAAGCCGGCCACCACGACGGTCTTGCCGGCCAGCAGGACGTTGGTCGCGCGGATGATGCCGTCCAGCGTGGACTGGCCGGTGCCGAAGCGGTTGTCGAACAGGTGCTTGGTCGGCGTGTCGTTGACCGCGACGATCGGGAACCGCAGCGCACCGGCCTTCTCCATCGCCCGCAGCCGGATGACGCCGGTGGTGGTCTCCTCGGTGCCGGCAAGGACCTTGGCGGCCTGCTCGGGACGCTGGCCGTGCAGACGGTTCACGAGGTCACAGCCGTCGTCCATCGTGAGGGTGGGGTTCTGGTCCAGGGCCGCGTCGATGTGGCGGTAGTAGGAGTCGTTGTCCTCCCCGCGGATGGCGTAGGTGGAGATCCCGTATTCGGCCACGAGGGCCGCGGCGGTGTCGTCCTGGGTGGACAGGGGGTTGCTGGCGACCAGGGTCACCTTGGCGCCGCCGGCGTCCAGCGTGCGCATCAGGTTCGCGGTCTCGGTAGTGACGTGCAGGCACGCGGCGACCGTCTGGCCTTCGAGCGGCCGCTCCTTCGCGAAGCGTTCGCGGATCGCGGCCAGGACCGGCATCGAGCGGTTGGCCCATTCGATTCGGGCTTTGCCGCGTGCGGCCAGGCCGAGATCAAGGACGTCGTGTGCGGGCAGGGACGGGCTTGCCATGTGTGTGCTCTTCCTCCAGCGGACAGGTCAACGGCTAGCCTAGCCCATCGAATTCGGGCGCCCGAAAGCCGGCCCGGTGGCCGGGTGTCAGTGACTGCGCTTCATCGCCCCGTCAGCCAGGGCGTCGGCAGCCTCGTCCAGGCGCAGGCCGACGACGTCCAGGCGACGCAGCAGATCCCGGCGTTTGAGCGTGTCCATCGTCAGCTCCCCCCCGTACAGGTCCGCGAGCGCCTGCTGGTAGCGGCGGCGCACGTCGTTGCCGTGGCGTTTCGCGCCCTTGCACGCCCGCGAGACCTCGCCGGGCTGGTCGACGAGGCGGTCGATGGCGACGCGGAGGGCGTCCGCACCGCTGCGCAGCGACTCCAGCAGCGGGGCGAGCTCGGATCGGTCCTCGGGTCGGAAGAGGTCCAGCTCGCGGATGAAGTCCTGCAGGTTGTCGAGCACGTCGTCGATCGAGCGCGAGAGCCGGAACAGGTCCTCCCGGTCGATCGGGGTGGTCAACGCCTGCGCCAGCGACTCGATGAGGTCGGCCCGCCGGTCGTCGCCCTCGTGCTCGATCTCGGCCATGCGGTCGCGGGCGGCGGCGATGTCCGCGCCCTGCACCGCCTCCAGGGCGAGCGCCACGCCGGCGAGCGTCGCGTCGATCTGCCCGCCGAGGTGGGCGACGAACACGATGTCGCCCCGGCCGCTGAGGTCCAGCATCAGCCGCTTCAGGCGACCGCGGGGCGCAGGTGGGCGGTCGTTCGTCACGACAGCAGCGCACCTCCTCGCGTGAGCACGCCTGCCAGCAGCGCGCTCACCGGCAGCGTGAACAACCATGCCAGGCCCAGGCGGCCGGCAGCGCGCCAGCGTACCCGCCGGGGGCCGTGGCTCATGCCCGCCCCGACCAGCGCCGCGGCCACCGACTGGGTCATCGACACGGGCGCCCCGAGGGCAGCGCTGGCCAGGACCGCTCCGGCCGAGGAGATCTCGGCCGCGACGGCATCCGGCGGCCGGACGGGGATGATCTCTGCGGAGAGCATCCCCGCCGCGGGGCGCAGGCCCGCCACCAGGCCGCCGGTGAAGAGCGCAGCGAGCGCCAGCAGCTCGGGGACCGACACGTCGATGCCGTCGGTGGCGCCGGTCGCCACGACCAGCACGGCCACCATCTTCTGCCCGTCGTTCCCGGCGTAGGCGAGGCACTGCATGCTGAACGCCCCCACGTGCGCGTACCGGATGCGCCGGGAGAGCCGGCCCGTGACCGGCAGCAGGCCTCCCGCCCGCGACAGGGCGAACCCGCCGAGGGCACCGACGACCGGCGCGGCCAACCCGGCGCCGAGGACCAGCCCGAGCGTGGGGAGGGACACGCTCAGGCCCCCGCCGATCCCCGCTCCCGTGATGGCCCCGACCAGTGCCAGGGTGAGGCTGGTGGGCAGACCTCGGCGGGACAGGACCGCCACCACGACCACGGCCGTGCCGACCGCCACCAGCAGCGCGGTCCGACCCGCCACCAGGCCGCCCACGTCGGAGAACGACACCAACCGGTGCACCAAGGTGGCCGCCACCTGGGTGCCGACCACCAGCGGGGCGACGACGAGCGCCAAGGCGAGCATGCCGGCCGCGACCGCCGGCGGCAGGCCCCCGACCTTCAGGCCGGCGCCGACCAGCGCCCCCCCGTCGTTCATCCCGTTGACCACGGCGAAGCCCAGCGCGGCCCCGAGCAGGAGCGGATCAGACTCCAACGGCGCGCCGCCTACGCCGGGTGCAGGCGGGGCAGGAGCCCGCGCAGCAGCGCGGCCAGCCGCTGCCCGCTGGTGTGGGCGGCGTCGAGCACCTCGGCGTGGTCCGTGGGGGTGCCCCCGGGGCGGTGCACGTTGGTGATCACCGACATGCCGAGCACCCGCAGGCCGCAGGCGCGCGCGGCGATGACCTCCAGCACCGTCGACATGCCCACCGCGTCCGCCCCCAGGGTGCGCAGCATGCGCACCTCGGCGGGGGTCTCGTAGGCCGGGCCGACCACGCCCGCGTACACCCCCTCGCCCAGCTGCTCACCGAGCTCCGCCGCGACGGCGGCGGCGCCCGCCCGCAGGTCGGGGTCGTAGGCAGCCGCCATGTCCACGAAGGTCGGGGTCGGTGTGCCGACCAACGGGCTGCGGCCGGTCAGGTTGAGGTGGTCGGTGATCGCCAGCAGGTCGCCGGGTCGCTGATCGGGTGCCAGCCCGCCGGCGGCGTTGGTGACCACGTACGTCGACACGCCCGCCTCCGCCGCTGCGCGCACCACGGCGGTGACCTCGGCGGGCTCGTGGCCCTCGTAGAGGTGCAGGCGCCCTTGCTGGACGAGCACGGAGACCCCGTGCAGCGTGCCGGCGACCAGCCGGCCCGCGTGGCCGGGGACCATCGCGACCGGCAGCCCCAGCTCGGCGAAATCCACCGCCACGGCGTCGCTGACCTCCCCGCCCAGCGCGCCGAGACCGGACCCGAGGGTCAGCAGCAGCTCGGGACGCCGGTCCCCGAGCCGTTCACGCAGCACCGCCCCGGCGTCGGTCGTCACGCGACCCCGGCCCCCTGCCGCGCAGCGGTCACCCGCGTTCCATGGCGCGCTTCAGGCGGTCGATCAGCGCGATGGGTGAGGGGTCGCGGTCGAGCGCGTAGGCCGCGTACACGCTGGTGAGGTCGGCGAACAGCAACAGCGATGCCAGCCGGGCGAGCGACCCGGTGCCCTGGGCGCTCATCTCCGCCACGTCGGCGAAGCGGTCGGCGACCAGGCCGGTGAGCAGGTCGGCGCGGTGCGCCCCGCGGGGGTGCTCACCGGCGACGTCGCGCAGCGTGACCATCACCGCGGCCTTGGCCATGGGGTGGGGCGCGTCCCACCCGACGATCTCGTTGTGTGCGACCTCGGGCAGCTCGCCGAAGAACGCCGGCAGCTCGGCGTTCTCGTTGAGCTGGCACTTGAGGCGGTAGGCCGCGACCGCGGCCAGCGGTCGCGCCCCGTGCACGACGGCCGCGCCGGCCATGGCGATGCGCGACCCCAGCTGCTTGGCGGGGTTGCGTGCGGTGGGCACCTCCCGCCCGCACGCGGCCCGGATGTCACGCTGCACCGCCACGGCCTCGTCCAGCCCGCCGTCCAGGCCCAGGGCCGCCAACACCGGCACGGCCAGCAGCCCCAAGGAGTGGCGTGGCTGGTAGTCGCGCGCCACGGGCACCCACGGCTCACCTCGGTCATGCCCGAGCTCCGCGAGACGCCCGCCGCCCGCCACGACCAACAGCCGCGCACCACGGCGGACGGCTTCGTCCGCGGCAGAGCACGTCTCCTCGGTGTCACCCGAGCACGACACCGCGACGACCAGGGACCGCGGCCCGACGAACGCCGGCAGTCCGTACGTCTTGTGCACCATGATGGGCAGGGGGAAGCCCGCATTGCCGATGGCGGCCACCACGTCCGCGCAGATGCCCGAGCCGCCGACGCCGGTCACCACGACCGCGTCCACGTCGGTGAGGTCCAGCGGCGCCGGGCGTGGCGCACCCGACCACTGGCCGGCGGCGTGCTCGACGTCGGCCAGCGCGTCCGCCGGGTCGA
This sequence comes from Egibacteraceae bacterium, assembly GCA_040905805.1. Lineage (NCBI taxonomy): Bacteria > Bacillati > Actinomycetota > Nitriliruptoria > Egibacterales > Egibacteraceae > Egibacteraceae bacterium. Next base: position 33,824 of record JBBDQS010000107.1, read on the forward strand.
CCTCGCTGTAGCGGTCCAATCGGTCGAGATCCATCACCCGCTCGCCTTGCTGTCCGGCTTCGTGGCCTCCTCGACCAGCATCACCGGGATGTCGTCACGGACGGGATAGTGCAGCCCGCACGCGGTGCAGATGATCAGGTTGCGCCGCGGCTTGTAGTCGATCGTGCCGTGGCACGCGGGGCAGACGAGCAGATCGATGAGCTTGGCGTCGACGGCCATGAGCAATCCTTTGTCGTCCTGCGGTCACGCAGTGCACATCACGCGCGGATGAGCTCGAGGACGCGATCGCGCACGCGCTCCATGGTCGCGGGATCGGCCGCTTCGACGTTCACGCGCAACAGCGGCTCGGTGTTGGATGGCCGCAGGTTGAACCACCAGTCGCCGGCGTCCACGGTGAGCCCGTCTGCCCAGTCGGCGTCGCCCTCCTCAGCGAACGCCGCGACGACCGCATCGGTCGCCCGTTGCTGGTCGTCGACCTCGACGTTGACCTCGCCCGACTGGGCGTAGCGGTCGTAGGGCGCGACGAGCTCGGACAGGGTGCCGCCGTGCTCGCCGAGCGCTTCGAGGAGCAGCACCCCAGCGATCAGCCCGGAGTCAGCGCGGAAGTTGTCGCGGAAGTAGTAGTGACCGGAGTGCTCGCCGGCGAAGACCGCGCCGGTGTCCTTCATGAGCGCCTTGATGAACGAGTGGCCGACGCGGGTGCGGATCGCCCGCCCACCGGCCGCCTCGATGGTCTCGGGCACCACTTTGGAGCAGATCAGGTTGTACAGGACCGTCTCACCCGGATGGCGGCGCAGAATCGTGTCCGCGATGACCGCGGTGACCAGGGACGGCGCCACGGGGCGGCCCTGCTCGTCGACGCAGAACATCCGGTCGGCGTCCCCGTCGAAGGCCAGACCGAGCGCACAGTCCTTGGCCGTGACCGCTGCTTGCAGGTCGACGAGGTTGGCCGCCTCGATGGGATTGGCGGGGTGGTTGGGGAAGGTGCCGTCGAGCTCGAAGTACAGCGGCACCAGGTCGATGGGCAGGCCGTCGAACACCGGGGGGACCACCAGGCCCGCCATGCCGTTGCCCGCGTCGACCGCGACCTTGACCGGGGCCATGCCCTCGACGCCCACGAAGCTGCGCACGTGCTCGGCGAAGTCGTCGATGAGGTCGTCGGTGCGCAGGTCGCCGGTCTCGTCGGCCTCGGGGAAGTCGCCGTGCTGCGCGCGATCGCGGATGGCCCCGAGCCCCGTGTCGAGTGACACGGGCTCCGCTCCGGCCCGGCACACCTTCAGGCCGTTGTAGCCAGCGGGGTTGTGGCTGGCGGTCCACACCGCGCCCGGCAGGCCGAGCCGCCCCGAGGCGTAGTACAGCAGGTCGGTGGAGGCCAGACCGATGTCGATCGCGTCGACGCCCTGCGCCCGCACGCCCTCGATGAAGGCTGCGGCCAGGTCCGGGGAGCTCGGCCGCATGTCACGCGCGACGATGACCGCCTCGCCGTGCAGCTCGACCGCGCAGGCGCGTCCGAGGGCGCGAGCGACCTCCGCGTCGATCTGGTCGGGGATGAGCCCACGGATGTCGTAGGCCTTGACGATGGGGGTGAGGTCGAGCAAGGAGGTGCTCCCGCGCGGTTGGAGAAGGCTGCGGGCATCCTACCCAGTCGTCGACCGGGGGTGCATTGGCACGAGTCAGCCGGGGAGCACGTCGCGCAGCTCGAGGGTGTCCGCGGCCCCGGCTTGCACCCACCAGCGGTGCTCGCACTTGCGGCAGTGGAAGAAGTGCGCTGGCTCGCCGCCGACCGTCAGATCCATGTCGAACAGATCGCCTGACTGGCACCGCGCGCATTCCATGACATCTCCTCGAGCCTCGGCCCCGTGGCGCATTACTCCGATCATCGGCCGTCGCGCCGCTGGACTGAATGGTCCGTTGTGACCATGTCGCGGGCCCGCTACGGCTGCTCGGGGCTGACCGAGCCGGCCGAGCTGGCCGAGGGCACCTGTGCTGCCGGCTCGGGCTCCTGCTCGCGGAGCCGCCGCACGTCGGCGGCGAGCTCCCGGCCGACGTACTGCGAGCGGGCGCGGCCGCCCTCCCGCCAGTAGGCGTACCAGTACGGCCCGTGGGGGCACGAGCCGCAGCCCTTGCCGCAGCGCACCCATTGCTGGCGGTAGGTCGCCCGGCTGGCGCCCGGGCTCGGCTCGGGCTCGACCACCGGGCCCGGCGAGCCCACGAGCAGGCCGCGGGCGAGGATCAGCAGGCGCCGCAGCTGCGGCTCGTCGAGCCGGCGCACCGCGCGTACGAGATCGCGGGGCAGCGTCACCGTGGCCTCCACGCTACATAAGAAACCACACGAGTGTCCTTCAAGCCTTGAGCCACCGCCGTGCCGCTAGGCGTGCCATTGCCGGACAGCGGCCTCACGGAAGGCCACCGGCGCGAGATCGCGACTGGGGACCGGCTCCGGGCGCCGCTCGGCAGACAGCCGGGCCGCCACGTCGGGCAGCTCCCGGCGCAACCGGTCGTAGCGCCCGGGCGTCCGCGCCCCCACCGGCTCCTGGCGGGGTGTGGCGCTCACGAGGCCGCGGCCGTCCGCGCCCACGGCGGGCTCCGGGGCCGGCACGACCACCCGCTCGTCCACCCGCTCCCAGCCGCGCGGGACCGTGGTGGCATCCGCATGGGTGGCGCACAGGTCGTACAGGGACGGGTCCGCGGTGGGGGTGAGATCGAGCAACCACACCTGGCTGGTCGCGTACCGGTACGACAGCGAGGCCGTGGCGGGCCAGGGGCAGGTGGGCCGGCGGCAGCTGCGAGGCGTCTCATTCATGGCCTCTACCATAAACCACAAGCTCGTGATTCTGCCTGAGGCTTGCCGATCTTCGTCCCCGCGTCGGGGAGGACCTCGGCGCTCAACTGCGGAACCCCGGGCAGGGACGCACCGGTGTAGTCCGGTGTAGTGTGGAGTGCCCACGCACGGGGGGCTCCGGATGATTCTCGACTTCGTCGGTGACATGGTCATCGAAGGGTTCATCGAGCTGTGGCCATGGAAGCGGCGGATTCCCGACGTCCGGGGCAAGAACCTGGAAGAGTGCCGCCTGGCCATCGAGGCGAAGGAGCTCGAGCTACGGGTGCGTGCGGACGCGGGCCCCGATGCCCTGGTGACGGCCCAGCAGCCTGACGCGCGGACCCGGGTGAAGGCGGGATGCCCGGTCTTCGTCACGGTCGAGGATCCCTAGCCGCCGTCGGGCGGGGGCTGCCCCTCGCCCCCCTCGGGGGCGGGCTCGCCCCCATCGTCGTCCAGTCCGGGGACCTCCGGCAGCTCACCGGGGTCCAGCGGGGCCGGCCCCTCCCGCTCGGCCGCTGGCGCCCCCAGCGGCTGGATCGCCAGCCGGGGGTCGCGGTGCACCGCAGGACGGGCTCCCCCTCCGGCCCAGGTCTCCGCACGGATCCCGAGCGCAGTCCACAACCGCAACGCGCCCGACTGGTGGTGGGAGCGCAACTCGGCGACGACGGGCCCGCTCGCCGCCACCATGGCGGGGATCTGGGCGCGGTCGGGCTCGGCGTCCACCAGACTGAAGCTGCGCCAGGCGTTGGGCGGGATCTCGAGACCGCGCCACGCGTCGGGCACCGCGCCGTTGGTGGTCACCTCGACGGTCACCAACTCGACACCGGGGTTGTAGACGAGCACCCGCCCCCGACGGTCGGCGGTGCCGGCGCCCACCAGCGCCCACCGGGTCGCGAGCGGCGCGCCGCGGGACACCGCGAGGCCCTCACGACCCTCGGCGTCGATGGTGGTGACCCGGTGGACCACGATCGGCACGTCGTTCACGCTCTGCGCGCTCACCCCGAACTCGGGCTCCTCCGAGAGCTCCGCCAGGTCGATGGTGAGCACCCCCCCAGGGGCCACGGAGTGCTCCTGGACGCCGGCCTCCGGCCGCGGATTCGAGACCTGCACCTCGACCGCGGCCTCCCGGTCGCCGGTGTTGACCACCGACAGGGCCGAGCTCGAGCTCTCGTCCACGCGGGCGTAGCCGAACGACCACAGCGCGCCGGGTCCCGACGCGGCGGGGATCAGCGCGCGCCCGCTCGGTCCGCCCTGCTCACCGACCGGTTGCAGGACCAGTTCACCCTGCGCGACCAGCCTTCCGGTCAGGACCTCGACGGTCGCCCCGAGGTCTGGCTGCTCGGGCTGGAACTCGCCGAGGTCGATGCGGGCGGAGGTGCCGGCCTCGACGAGGAGGTTGTCGGTGAGCAGCAGCGCGACGCGGCCCTCGGGGGTCGCGAACGTGATCCGGGCGACCGCGTCGGTGGCGAAGGGGTTGAACAGGTGCACCGTCGACGTCGCCCCACGCGCGGTATCAAGGCCTGCCAGATGCCAGATCTCGGCAGGCCCGGGCTCGCACGGGGCGCCCGGGGTGTCCCCCGACTCGATCCGCCATGACGCCACAGCCGGCCCGCCCTCCCACCGCACCGAGACCGGCGTGGTCGCCTCCCCGGGACCCAGGATCACCGTGTGCTCGTCGCCGGGGGCGACATCGACCGGCTCATCGGCAGCCGGCTCACGGTCGGGGTAGCGTACGACCGTGACCCGTGAGGGGTCCTCCCCCACGGCGGCCACCGACAGCACCGCCGACTCCCCCTCGCCCGCGGTCGCGGGGCAGTACCAGGCCCCCGCCTGAGGGGTCTCCTGCGCGACCGGCTCCGGCGGCAGGGCCGGGGGCGGCACGGCGAGCACATCAGCAATCAGCGCCACACCGACCAGGATGGCCACAACCACCAGGACGATCGCGGCCCGGCGGCGGACGGGTTCGGGGGCGGGGGGCAGCTCAGAACCCGTCTCCGTCACGGCAACACCCCCTGCGGGTCGTCGTTGGCCGGCTCGGGCGGGGCGAGCTCCGACGGCAGGCTCCTGGTCACGTCCCGTTGCGCGCGGGTCCGCATGCCTGGGGGACGCAGCCCGAGTGAGATGACCGCGAGCAGCAGCAGCAGCTGCAGCGCCACCACCAGGCGGTGGCCGAAGCCGGTCCCCGCGCGGGCGCGCACCATCTCGGACCCGGGCGGAACCGTGAAGGCGTTCACGCCCTCGAGCTCGCGGCGCTCCAGCGCCCGACCGTCGGCATGGGCTCGCCACTGGGTCGAGGTGGACTCCGACACGACCAGCAGCCCGCCCTCCTGCGCCGGTTCCTGCCCGACGTAGACGTCCCGACGCCGCTGCCCGAGACCTTCGGCCTCCCAGTCACCCACGGCTGCGGGGTATCCCGTGGTCAGCAGCTCCTCGCCACGCGCCGACGGCAGGACCACCACGCGCGGCAACCACGACTCGACGCTGAACACCCGGCCGCCCCCGGACGGCAGCGGTTCGAGCGCGGGCTGGCGGCCCAGCGCCTGGATGAGGTCGGGCGCGGGTTGGGCGTCCGAGACGACCACGTAGCGCACGTTCGCCAGACCGAGCTGGGCCCCGGCCCGCAGGTCCGCGCCACCGACCGCGCCCGCCACCGCCTCCTCGACCAGATCCAGCAGGTCGGTGTCGGAGCGCGCCCCGAAGTCCACCATCCGCGGGCCCCGCGAGCTCACGATGTCCCAGGCCACCGACCCGTCGTCAGCGGCGAGCAGCAGGATGCGGTACGGACCCACCTGCGGCTGGTCCGCGGTGACGAACTGCGGGACCAGTGTCGGGTCGCGCGTGAGCCCGTCCCACGGTCCGCTCGCCAACCGCAGGGCTCCCCCCGCCAGGCCCACGGCCAGTGCCACGACCGCGACCACGACGGCGAGCTGGCGCCTGCCGAACGCGTACTGTCGCAGGCCCCCGGTGAGCGTCCGTGCGGCGATCACGCCGAGGCCGGCCAGCGCGAACGCGGCCGGCAGCAGCAACGCGGGGGTCCACACCAGGGTGATCCCAGCCCGGGTGGCACCCCACGCCAGCAGCCCGGACGCCCCGACGGCCACAACCAGTCCCGCGACCGTGATCGGTTTGGTGCGCAGCCCGAGCAGGATCCCCACCGCGAGGACCGCGGCGGCGGTCATCACCGCGCGCAGGCCGCCGATGCCCGCGAAGGCGGGCAGGACCTCGGGAGCCGCGGCCAGCGCCCGCCACAGGGGCATCTGCTCCAGAGGGGCCGCGGTCTGGGTGCCGACCGTCCCCCCGCGGACCAGGCCCGCCAGCCAGGGACTGAGCAGCAAGAGGGCCGCTCCTCCGCTCACGGCGAGTCGGAGCGTCGCCTGGCCTGACGGATCGACGCGGCGGGACGCCAGCAGCACGCCGAGGAATCCGAGCACGACCGCGGGGGCCAGGCCGGGCTCGGCGGCACAGGTCAAGGCCAGCCCGAGCGCCATCAGCGCGCTGGAACGCCAGGCGGTGGCGAGGGGGGTGCTCGGATCGGCGGTCCGTATCGCCACCAGCACCACACCGGGTAGCAACGTGGCGGCCACCAGCGTCCCGAAGCGCCCCTGGCCGAGGGCCCCGAGCACGACCGGCGACAGCACGTACAAGGTCGCGCCCAGGATGCGGGGCGCGGGGCGGGCGGTCAGCAGGCGCCCGGCGCGCAGCGAGAACACCCACGCGAGGGGCAGCAGTCCGAAGACGACCAGCCGCTGAGCCAGCCAGGCGCTGCCGAAACCGAGGACGGACACCAGACCGAGCACCGCCTGCACCGGCGAGGCGAAGGCAGCGGACCCGACCGGCTCCCCAGTCCACGAGCTCGCGTAGGCACGCAGGAAGTCCCGGGCCAGGTCCGGCCACGGCGCCACCTCCACGCCGACGATCTGCCCGCCGCCGAGGAGTCCCCGAAGCCCCAGGAGGTACAGCGCGAGCAGCGTCAGCCCGGCGCAGGTGGCGGGATAGCGGCGCACCACGCGCACGAGGGCGTTGCCCGGTTCCTGCTCGGGCAGGAGCCCCGCCCCGTCGTCGTCCATGAGCGCGCGGGTGCTCCCGCCCGCAAGCCAGTTCCCGGCTGCCTCCACGTAGACCCTGGCCCTTGGCAGACCCGGGGCGAACAGCCGCATCAGCTCGCGGTCGCCGATCCGCCGGCGCCGCTGGACCACCCGACGCCGACGCAGCGTGCGCGGTAGCTGCACGGCGTTCCACAGGTAGGCCCGCAGGACGGCGGTCGCGTCCCCGAACCGCCGCGTGGCCAGGAAGGCGAGGACCTTGGCCCCCGCCAGCGCCAGGACGATCGGGAAGATCCACAGCAGGCTCGTGGCGCTGTAGTTCTTCATGAGCGTGGCGATGGTGTGGCGCTCCGCGAGGTAGCGCGCCTGAGCGGGGCGTCGGCCGAGGTCCCGGGCCGATCGGCTGGCGGCGGCGACGTGGTAGGCCACGGCGGCGGGGACGACCTCGACGCGATGGCCGGCCAGCCACGCCCGCCAGCAGGCGTCGAGGTCGTCGCGGAAGACCGGGAAGCGCGGATCGAACCCGCCGAGCTCCACCAGCGTCGCGCGCCGCACCAGCATGCCCGCCGTCGAGACGTACAGCACCGGGCGCTGCGCGTCGTGCTGTCCCTGGTCGCGCTCGGCGGGCTCCAGCTGGGACTCCGCCCGCCCGAAGCGGTCCACGGTCATCCCCACCTCCTGCAGGACCGGCTCCTCGCTCCAGTCCCGCAGCTTCGGCCCGACGATGGCCAGCGACGGGTCCTCCCGCATCGCCTGGACCATCCGGGCGATGGCGTCTCGCGCCAGGGCGAGGTCGTCGTGGAGCAGCAGCAGCAACTCGGCGTCGGCGACCGCGGGGTGCTTCAGCGCGCGCGCGACCGCCCGACCGAACCCGACGTTGCGGGGCAGGGTGATGAGGCGGTCATCGGGGATGCGCCGGGCCAGCACGGTGTCCGACCCGTCTGAGCTGCCGTTGTCCACCACGACCAGGTCCAGCGCGGGGTAGCGCTGGGCCGCGAGGCTGCCCAGCACGCTCTGCAGCCACTCCGCCCCGTCCCGCACGACCAGGATCGCCACCACGCGGGGACGGCCCGCGGCAGTGCGCGCGGGGATCACGTCGGGTTCGGAAGGAGGCATCGGGAATGGCGCCCAGCAGTGAGGAGGCGAAACGGCGAGACCACGCAGCCACGCAGTGGACGGGACCTAGCCGATGCTAGACCACTCGGTGCCGCCCAACCGGTGGTCAGGAGGCCATGCGCTTGAGTCGCCGGCGCTCGCGCTCGCTCAGGCCACCCCAGATACCGAAGCGCTCTTCGTTCGCCAACGCGTAGTCCAGGCACTCCTCCCGAACATCACAAAGCGTGCACATGCGCTTGGCCTCCCGGGTGGAACCGCCCTTTTCGGGAAAGAAGGCCTCCGGGTCCCCCTGCAGGCATTTGGCGCTGGGCGCCCATGGCAATGTCTCCGGGATCATGATGTCACAGCCTCCTTCACCGACGAGCGACGTCGGGTGTACCTTGGGGAAGCCCCGTCGACTCTCACGTACGGAGTTACGGTTGTGTGATTCTCTCGTGCCCACCTTGCCACGTCAAGCCCGATTTCACACATGTCAAGGATCTCGAACGCACAACCACCGCGGCCGGGAGTGCTCACCGCCGCCAGACGCCGTGTCGCCCTCGTCGCGGGATCCGCGACCCGGCCTACCCCGGCACATCCCCCGTCGGAGCAGGGGCCCGACCTAGTTGCAGCTGAAGACTTTGATCCCCAACACGCTGGTCACATTGCCGGAGGCGCTCGCCTGCGCGCTCGCCGAGCGCCAGCTGCTCCCGGCTACCTCCGCCCTGATCTGGTAGGTGACGGTCACGGTGCCGAGCAGACTCAAGAGGCTCGACGGGAACGGCGTCGCTTGATCGGAGTAGGCAGTGGCCGTTCGCGGGGTGACCGTTGCGAGGGGTGTGAAGTCACTCTCGCCTTCCCGGCGCCGCTCGATCCGGTAGCCAGTGACATTGGCCGTGGGGCTGGACAGCCAGGACAGGTCGACGCGGCCGCTGTTCACGCAGGTGGCCGTGAACGCCGTGGGCGGCGCAAGGGTGTCGGTGTTCCAGGTGTTGCCGGCGTTGGCGGTGGTGCCGGTGAATGCCGCCAGCGTCGGCGGGACGAGCATCGTGGCGGTCGCGGCGACCAGGGCGAAGGCCGCCACGGCCGCGGCGACACGGCAGCGCGAGACGACGAGGTTCATGGTCGGGCGCGGACGAAGAGGGCGCTGACCGCGAGCACGCTGACCAGCAGCCAGAGTCCCAGGGTGGCGAGGGTGCCGGTGTGCACCCACGTCGCGGGCAGGCCGACGAAGGGGATGACCATGCGCACCGCGCCGACGACGTCGCCGTGGGCCACGGTGCCGGAGTCATCGACCTGGTTGGCGTCACCCTTGGTGGTGTAGCGCACGACCCCGTCGACCCTGGCGGTGTCCACGACCCGGTGGGTGAGCAGCTGGCCCGGCCGGTCGGGGTCGTTGAACGCCAGGATCGAGGGGTGGGCGTAGAAGCCGTCCGGGTCGGCGGGCTGGACCAGCACCAGCGAGCCGGGAGCGATCGCCGGCTGCATCGACCCCGACACCACCGACAGCGGCTGCCAGCCCGAGATGAGCGCCGGGGTGACCGCGGAGAGTGCGAGGAAGACCAACGCGAACACGTACACCAGCGCGGCGAACCGCGCGCAGCCGACCAACCGCGGGGCCCAGGGCCCCGCGGTGATCGGCTGCGGTGCGGCAACTGCGGTCACCGGTGCTCCGCTCGTGTTCGCGTCGGTTGGTTGACCTCGATGGTCAGGAGGCCTATTGCGTCTGGCCTTCCCAGACGAAATCCAGCCCGGCGCTCGTGTTCTGGAAGGTGTCGAGCGTCGCGCTGTCGAGCTCGACCCAGAAGTGGTAGGTCTGCGTCCCGGCCGCGGCGAGATCGATCACGGCCGTTCCGTTCGCGAAGTCCACGAAGGTCGTCGCGAACGCGAGCAGGGTGCCGTCGTAGATGTCTCCTGCACCCGCGGTGGTGCCGATCTTGAGGTTCAGGTGCTGCGCGAGGAGATCGGTGTCAACCAAGGTGTCGCTGTACAGTCGGACGTCCAACGGGACGCTGCTGGCGTTGGTCACGGTGATGCTGTTCTCGACGACCTCGCCGGGGACCATGTCATCCACCGTGAACATCGTCACACCGAGGTCGTCGTCGGTCAGCGAAACCGTGCCGGTGGCCCAGGAGTTGCCGGTGTTGTCGGTCGTGTCGGTCCAGGCGGCGCCGGTGACGCTGGAGATCATGAAGAAGACCAGGCCGAGGGCAGTGACCGCGGCAACGGCCACGATGGCGAGGTTGCGGCGGGCGTGCCCGGCGGGGAGAGCGGTAGCGGTGGTCACGACGACTCCTTGATGAAGAAGGGGCGGCAGGTTTGCCGCTTCCTGATCCATCGTCACGTTCGGGGGAGCCGCACACCCCCCGGTTGGGGGATCTCGGCGGGCCCGAACGCACTAGTCCGGCTACCGGGCGCCGCGGACGCGCCCCCACCACGTGCGGACCCAGGCCAGGTAGTCGAACGGCTCGAACCAGCGCGCCACGACCACGGCGGGGGCGACCGTGGCGCGCGACCGCACCAGGCGACGCTTGGCGAGCATGCGGCGCAGCAGCCGCAGGCGGGGGACGGCCCGGACGAAGGCGCGCGGCACCGTCACGGCGAGCTCGCCGGCCTTCAGCACGCTGGTGAGCACGAAGCCCGGCAGCGCCCGGACGAGGGACGGCAGGTGGTCGTTCTTGGCCACGACCAGGAAGCGGTTGGCGAAGTTCAGCTCCTCGACGAACGCCGACCGCCGGGGTCCCGCGCCCCCGCGTTCGTGCCACCCGCAGGCGGTCGGCTCGTACCAGGCCTGCCAGCCGCGCAGCTGCAGGCGCCAGTCGAGGTCGACGTCCTCCCAGTAGGCGAACAGGTCCTCGTCGAAGACCTCGCCGTCCACGGCCACGTCGTCGAGGGCCGCCACCCGGTACAGGGCGACGGCGCCCGAGACCCCGAAGACCTCGCCGGCCTGCTCGTGCTGGCCGGCGTCGGCCTCGCCCTCCCCGCGGTTGCGGAACAGCCGCGTGCGAAACGCCAGGTGGCCGGTCGTGTCCACGGTCCCCGCCGCCGCCCCGGTCCGCAGCAGCTTGCCCTGCACGCCCGCCCGCGCAGGATCGGCCTCCAGGGCGGCCAGCGCCCTAGCGAGGTAGTCGGGCTCCAGGGACACATCGGGGTTGCAGACCAGGAACGCGCCGGCCCCGGCCTCGCGGGCCAGCGCCACCCCCTGGTTGGCGCCGCCGGCGAAGCCGCGGTTCTGCGTGTTCGCCACCACCGCCACCCCCGGGTAGCCGGCGGCGACCTCACGGCTCGCATCGGCGCTGGCGTTGTCGACCACCACGATCTGGAGGTCGACATCGGTCTGGGCGAGCAGGCTCTCCAGCGCCCCGGCGAGCTGCTCGGCGCTGTTCCAGCTCACGACACAGGCGAGGACCCGCACCGTCAGTTGCCGGCGTCGTCGACGGGTGGGTCGCCCTCACGCAGCGGGTGCTCACGGGGCCCGCCCCGCTCCAGCGGGGGGGCATGCAGGTTCCGGGGCCAGTAGCCGTCGGGGTTCCAGATCGCGATGTCCGCACCGAGCTGCGCCACGCCGAACTCGTACTCGGGGCTGTCCACGTGGAAGGCCAGGGCGGCGGGCCAGCGATCGTGGATGACGTTGGAGGTGGCGTTGGCGACCAGCACGTCCACCAGGTACTCGCCGGTGAGCAGGTGCAGCTCCAGGTCGAAGGTGATCCGCATCGAGCAGCCGGGCTTCGGCGGGGCCACGTAGGTGCCCCGCCACGACGTGCGGGTCTCGTAGACGTACAGCGCCATGTCGGGCCGGCGCACGTTCAGCCCGACGGAGATGCTGCCCTCGGCCGTGACGTCCTCGGGAGCCGTGATCTCCAGCTCCACCGCGGCCTTGGCCCGGGACGGCAGGGGGTCCGCCGCACCCACGACGTCGCCGCCGGCGGACAGCCGCACCTCGCTGACGCGCAGGCGCTGGTCACCGGTGCGTCCCTCCTCCTGCGGCTCGGGCTCGGGCTCCGGCGCGGGCTTGCCGCTGGAGACGATCTCCTCGTAGTGCTCGATCGCCTCGTCGGTCGGGCCGTCGAAGACCATCCGGCCGTGGTCGAGGACCACGGTGCGCTCGCACAGGGCCTCGATGGCCGACAGGTCGTGGCTGACCATGACCACCGTCTTGCCCTGCTGGTTGAACGCCCGCATGCGCGCCAACGACTTCTCCTGGAAGGCGGCGTCGCCGACGGACAGGACCTCGTCGACCAGCAGGATGTCGGGGTCCACGTGCACGGCCACCGCGAAGCCGAGCCGCACGTACATGCCCGAGGAGTAGTTGCGCACCGGCTGGTCGATGAAGTCACGCACGCCCGCGAAGTCCACGATCGAGTCGAAGGCCGCCTCGATCTCCTTGCGGCTGAGGCCGAGGATCGCCCCGTTCATGTAGACGTTCTCCCGGCCCGACAGCTCCTGGTGGAACCCCGCGCCGAGCTCGAGCAGGGTGGACAGCCGTCCGCTGGTCTCCACGCGTCCGGAGTCGGCGGGCAGGATCTTCGCCAGGCACTTCAGCAAGGTGGACTTGCCTGACCCGTTGTGTCCGATCAGGCCGACGCTCTCGCCATGGCGGATCTGCAGCGACACGCTCTTCAGGGCGTGGAAGTCGTGGTAGTTGGACCGGCGGAACCGGTAGAGCCGCTCCTTGATGCCCGGCGGCCGCTCCGTGTAGATGCGGAAGACCTCGTGGAGGTCCTCGACCACGATCGCCAGCCGGTCGTCGGCGTGCGCGCCCACCTCGACCACCGCTAGACCTCCTTGGCGAAGGTCACGGCCAGGCGGTTGAACAACCAGTAGCCGACGGAGAAGGTCACCACGGCGATGACCGCACAGCCGAGCACCGTCATCGGCGAGGGCCAGCCTGGCGGCAGCGACGCGGGACCCTCGGCGCCGGGCACCGCGGCGGTGAGCGCGACCCCGTACAGCGGCGTCTGGAAGAACTCCACGAACCACGTGACCGGGTTCAGGCGGACGACGGCCAGGAACGCCGGCGCGTTGTCCGCGACGAAGAACAGCGGGTAGATGATCGGCGTGGAGTAGAACCAGGCGAGGAAGATCACCTGGGTGAGCTCCTGCAGGTCGCGGAACCCCACGTTGGCTGCGGCGAAGATCATCGAGACGCCCGCGGCGAACAGCACGAGCAGCACGAGGCCCAGCAGCACCGCGGGCAGGTACGGCGCGACGTTGCCCCGTTGGAAGAAGAACAGCGGCGCGGTGGCGAGCAGGGCCAGCAGGAAGTGCACGGCCTGGCTCAGCACGATCGACAGGGGGATGACCTCGCGGGGGAAGTACACCTTCTTGATGAGCGGGCCGTTGCCCACGATCGCCCCGACCGAGGCGTTGACGCTGTTGGCGAAGAAGGTCCAGACGAGGTAGCCCGCCAGGAAGAAGCTCGCGAAGTCCTCGACGGGGATGCGCAGCACCTGCGCGAAGATGACGGTGAAGATCGCCGTCATCATGATCGGGGTCAGCAGCGACCACGCGAACCCGAGGGCCGAGTGCTTGTAGCGGACCTTCAGCTCTTTGCGGACGAGGTTGTCCAGGAGCTGGCGAGAGGTCCACAGCTCGCCGAGCTTCGCGGTGGGGGCGGCCATGGTCCGGCGAGTCTATCTGCTGTGCCCATCTCCCCCCCGACGCGGGTCGCGCAGGGGGGCAGGCCGCGGGTCACACCAGGTTCAGCGCCCGGCCCAGGAACGAGGCCATCTCGCTGCGCTTGACGGGCTGGTTGGGGCAGTAGCGCTGGTCGGCGCACCCGAGGGTGATGCCCGCGTCGGCGATGGCCTCGATGGCCGTCCGATGGACCGAGGAGAGGGTGATGTCGACGAACCGCAGGACGCTGCTGTCGGGCAGGTCCCAGGCACGCTGGAGGAAGGACGCCATCTGACCGCGGCTGACCGGCTGGTTCGGGCAGAAGCTCCCGGTGGCGCAGCCGCCGGTGATGCCCGCCGCCGCCAGGGAGTCGATGGCGGCCCGGTGGGGTGAGCCGGCGGTGTCGGCGAAGCGGCCCCCGGAGGCGGGTGGCAGGTCCAGCGCGCGGGTCAGGAAGGAGGCCATCTGGCCGCGGGTGACCTGGCGCTCCGGGCAGAACAGCTCCGGCGCGCAGCCCTGGGTGACCCCCGCCAGGGCGATGGCCCGGATCGCGCCGGCGTGGGTCCCACCGTTGACGTCGCGGAACGTCCCCGGCTCCAGCAGCGGCGGCGGTGGCACGCCGGCCCCCTGCATGAAGTTCACGGTCGCCCACAGGCGCCCGGCCGATGTCACCTGCACCCCGACGCCGACCCACCCGAACTCGGCGCGCAGCACGTTGTCGCGGTGGGCCGGGGATTGCATGAACGCCACGTGCACCGCATCCACCAGCTCCAGCGCGGTGTTGCCCCGCTCCGTCCACCCGACGTTCTCCCCGAGGCGCTGCCAGTCCCGGTCGACCTGGGGACCGAGGTTCAGGTTGTGGTACAGGCGGTGCTCGGCGAGCATCACGCCCGTCCAGTCCCGGGCCACCCGCTGCAGCTCCGCGTCCACGCGCAGGGCACCCAGCCCGACCGCGCGGCGCTCGGCGTTGATGCGGTCCACGAGGCGCTGCTCCTGATCCGCCCACTGCGACGCTGACGCGCTGCCGGCGAACCCGATGATCAAGGCGGCGCAGAATCCGCCGAGGAGGAAGAGGACGCCGGCAGCACGTGCCGGGTGGATGCGGTCCATGCGGGGCTCCGTTCGAATCACTCTGAGTAAGTTATTGATTACTTAGAGTCACTCGACCGGGTCGGGGGTTTCCTTAAGCGCGGCTTTCCCGCACGAGTGCGGCGACCGTCCAGATCGCGAGCGCGACCGCGCCCAGCGCCGCGCCCACGACCACGGGGACGGGCCAGGGGGCCCAGGCCAGCACCGCTGCCGTGCGCCCCCCCAGCCCGGGCGGGGCCCAGTACTCGGTGAGGGCCAGCGCCATCGCCGTCACCTGGACGGCGGCGGCCACCACGAAGGCGACCAGCGGGAGCCAGGGCCCGCGCTGCCGCAGGAGCGCCCACGCCCCGAAGGCGGCCACCACGCCCAGACCGACGACCCCTCCGTACAGGTACCGGCCGTGGACCGCGAAGGGTGTGCCGGTGCGCGCGTACACCCGCCACGCCCCGAACACCACGATGGCGGCCAGCCCCGCCAGGGGGGCGAGGAGCACCGCGAGGTCTGCGGGCTGCTGCCGGATGTGGCGGTACCCCACGAAAGCCGCCACACCGCACGCCACCACGACGAACGTGGCCACCAGGTCCAGGGGCGGCGCGCCCTCGGGCAGGACGTCCGGTTCGATCCAGAAGCGCACGCTCATGCGCCGGACGAAGAAGACCAGCCACGCGCCGACGTCGGGGACGAACCCCGCGGGCGACGGCGGGCTCGGCAGCCCGGATGGCTGCACCGTGCCGAACGTGGAGAGGTTGCGGATCCACCACCACCCCCCCACCCCGGTCGCGGTCAGCAGGGCGATGGCGCCCGCACCCACCGCCCGAGCGCCCCCGCCACGTGCGGCGCCGAGGAGGTAGACCCCCGCGAGCCACACCGGGACGACGAGGGCGAACCCCTTGGTCAGCAGGGCCAGGCCACCGACCAGGCCCGCGACGAGCGCGGTGCGCCCGCCCGTGTCGCCGCGCGCGGCCGCCAGCGTCGGCAGGGTCAGGACGGCCAGGAGCGCCACGAGCAGCGTGTCGTTGTTGACCGACGCGCCGATGTGGGTGAGCTGGGGGATGCCGAGCGGGAGCACGGCTGCGGTGACCGCGACGGAAGCCGGGGCGGCGAGTCGCTGCGCCGCCCGGTAGGCCAGCAGCGGCAGCGGCAGGAACAGCAGCGCGCCGAACAGCCGCAGGAAGCCCACGACCTGGTCGAAGGACAACCCGGTCCCCTCGGGCAGGAGCGCCATGACCGCCGACAGCGTCGTCGCCGCGGCGACGTAGTACAGGGGCGGGTGCGCGGCCATCTGCTGGGGCACGTCGCTCGGCACATCGGGCCCGAGGTCGGCGAACCGCGGGCGGTCGTCGCGCGGTGGGGCGTCGCCGGCCTCGAGGGGGGTCCGCTCGCCGGTGCGGTCGTGGCCGACCAGGAGCTGCGAGTCGAGCATTCGCCGGGAGAGCTGTCGCTCGCCGACGTCGGGGTAGCCGGCGCCGCCGGCCAGCAGGAGCACCATGTCCACGTGGGCGCCCTCGTCGGGGGCGCGGTAGGTGGGGTAGAGCACGCTCGCCAGGACCATCGCCAGCCCGTGCACCCCCACCAGCGCCCACACGAGCGCCGGCGTCGCCCGAAGCCGCTGGTCACCGCCGCCACCGGTGCCGGGACGCTGCGCCCGCCGTGCGGTCCCCGCCACGGTGCGGCTAGCTGCCCAGCCGTTGCCGCACGAAGTTGCGGACGTGGGTCGCGGCCGTGCGCGGCCCGGCCGCACGGTAGTAGTCGACGAACCGCCGGGCGTAGTAGCCGTAGGACCGGGTGATCACCGGGGCGGTGCCGGTGATGTACTCCCGGGAGCGCCCCACCCGGTCCGCCGAGGTCCGCGGCAGCCGGCAGAACTCCACGATCGGGGCGAGCGCCTTGTCCCACGTCATGTCGGGCGCGAGCTCGGTCACGGCCTGCTTGCAGGTGGCGTACAGGTCCTGGTCGTTGCGCATCCGGCGCAGGGCGCTGGCCAGCGCCTCCACGTCCTCGCTCGGCACCGTCAGCCCGAGGCCGTGGGTGGTCACCAGGCGCGACAGGGAGTCGCCCTGGGTCGCGACGATCGGCAGGCTGGCCCACAGGTAGTCGAGGATGCGGGTGCGGTAGCTGAACGCGGTCTCGATGTGGTCGAAGTGCGTCGACACGCCGAGGTCGGCCTCCAGCAGGTAGTCGGCGCGCCGCTCGTACTCCACCCACCCGGGGTTGAAGAAGACGTGCGTGTCGAGCAGGCCGAGCTCCTCGGCCACACGGTAGGCGGCCGCCGCCATGCGCATCTTCGGCACGTCGGGGTTCGGGTGGGCCGACCCGAGGAAGAACAGCTTCATGTCGGGCAGGTCGCCCACCACCTGGCCGAGGGCCCGGATCAGCGTCAGCGGGTCGAACCAGTTGTAGATCCCGCCGCCCCACAGGAGCAGGAAGTCGTCCTTCTCGATCCCGTCGATCACGCCCTTGACCACGTTGTCGACCTTCTTCGGGGGTTCGCTCGGCAAGCCGAAGGGGGCCACGTCGAGCAGCACGCGCATCGACGGGTCCGCGTCGTAGGTGGCGGGGTTGACGCGGTTGACGCCGGTGAGCTGCCCGAGCCAGAAGTCGCGCTGCTTCTCGGAGGCGCAGACGAAGAAGTCGCCGCGCTCCAGCTGCTCGTTCAGCACCCGCGTGTCGCTGCGCGCCGTGGCGAAGCGCTCGACGGGCGCCTCCTCGCGCCGCAGCTCCAGGCCCTCCAGGTGGAAGGGGTCGTAGATGTCGACGAGCACCGGCACGTCCGACGCCGCGATCTGGGGGTAGAAGAACTGGATGAAGCCCTGGAAGATCACCACGTCGGTGTCGGGCAGCAGCGCGTCGATGCGCTCGCTGTTGACCTGCACGACCTCGAAGTCGGGGTGGTCGAGCTCCGGCTTGGTCGTCGTGCCGAGCGTGACCGCGTGGTCGCGGGACAGCACCTTGGCCATCTCCCAGCAGCGGATCGCCGGGCCCGCCATCCGGGTACCGAGCCGGTCGGCGGTCAGGATCAGCACGCGGCCATGGGGCTTCATGTGCTCGCGCAGGTTCCAGGCGTTCAGGACGAACTCGAACACCCGCATGAAGTCGGGGTCGGGGACGTTCGGGAGCAGGCCCTCCTCGAACAGCCGCAGGATGCGCCGGTCGTCGGTCTTGCGTCGCGACTGCACGAAGTAGCGCTTGGCGCCGAGCTCGTCGAGGGCGAGCCCCCAGTCGCGGATGGCGGCCAGGTGGGCCCCGGTCAGGGCGGAGACCTGGGCGCCGGCGATCGGGGTGACGTTCTCGGCGATGCGGTAGTCGGGCAGGTCGGTGCCCTCGTCGGCCAGCCCCCGCAGCAGGGCCAGGACCAGCGTGCCGGGCAGGGCGCGGGCCAGCTGGTCGTCGCCGTAGTTCTTGAAGACCGTCGCCAGCGCGTTGCGCTCCAGCAGGTAGCGCTCGCGCGCGTAGCCGAACCGCTCGATGGTGCCGTGGTGGCGGTGGTAGACCTTGGAGGCCGGCACGTAGAGCACCTCGTGGCCGAGCACCCAGAGGCGCCACCCGAAGTCGACGTCCTCGAAGAACGCGAAGTAGGAGTCGTCGAAGCCGCCGACGTCGACGAAGGTCGCGAGGTTCACGACCATCGCGCCGCCCGACGCGAACAGGGTCGGGCGGTTTGTGGTGTCCTCGCCGGTGTCGGTCTCCCGGTTGCCCTTGGCGAAGCCGTGACCGTAGAAGGCCATCTGCCCGCCGGCGTAGTCGATGGTCGTGCGGTCCTCCCGCAGGATCTTGCTGGCCACACAGGCGACGCGCTCGTCGATCTCCGCCACCTGGACCGCCTCCAGGATCCAGCGCGGGTCGGCCTCGGCGTCGTTGTTCAGCAGGGCCAGGTACGTGCCCGACGCCAGCCGGGCGCCTTGGTTGACCGCCGGGGAGAAGCCGGTGTTGGTGTCGTTCACCACGACGCGGCACTCGGGGAACGCCTCGCGCACGTACTCGACCGAGCCGTCCTTGGAGTTGTTGTCGATGAAGATCAGCTCGAGCTGCTCGGCCGGGTACTCCAGCGCACGCAGCGAGCCGAGGCAGCGCTCCAGGTAGTCGCGGCCGTTGTAGTTGATGACGACCACCGACACCGTCGGCCAGCGCCGTTCTGGCCACCGGGCGGGCGGCGACGCGGTCGGGTCCACGGGCATGGGCATACGCTCCTGCGACGACGCGAGGGTGGGCCGGTGTGGTGTACCACACTGCGGGCGCCGGGCGGCACGGGACGCTGCGCTACCGTGCACGTATGCGGATCGGTGTGGCGGCGCTGCTCGTCGTCGGCGTGGTCGTCGTGGCCGGCTGCCAGGCGGCAGGCGGCGAGGCCTTCCAGCACTCGTTCAACCAGCCGCTGATGCTCGGTGACGAGCCCGTCGGCCAGACTTTTCGCCCGGTGACCGACGTGGTCGCGGGCCTGGACGTGCTCCTGGCCACCTTCGACGAGCCCGTGGACCCGGCTGGCGAGCTGGCGGCGGTCCTGCGCGACGCCGACGACGGACGGGTGCTGGCGCGCGCCACCGTCGAACCCGCCGACCTGGGCAACGACGAATGGGCGCCGGTGCGCTTCGAGCCCGCCGTCCCGGCCCCCGAGGTCGCTGCCGTCGCCCTCACATGGGACGGGGAGACCCCCCTGGCCGTCTGGGCCAACGCGCCCTTGGCGGCGCCCGAGCAGGTCGACCTGCGAAACGACCCCTACCTCGGCGGGCAGCTGCTGCGCGGCGGGCAGCCGGCGGTCGGCGATCTGGCCTTCCGGGTGGTGGGCGCGGATCGTCCGGGCGTTGCCGGGCGCAACCTGGCCGGGCTCGTGCGGGCGGGCGCCGGCCGGCTAGCGGACGACCCGCTCTTCCTCGGGTTCTGGCTGGCTGTCCTCGCCGGCGCGCTGGGCCTCGGCGTCTACGGCCTGCGCCGTCCGGCCGGCGAGCTCGGCGAGGGCGGGCGCGACCAGCAACGCCGTGACCACCAGGAACCCGGTGCGTAGGACACCGATGAGCTGCTCGGTGAGCGCGCGGGCGTTGAGGAGCAGCTCGCGAAGGCTCGGGAGGTCGGCGGCGGCCGACGGGGCGAGCGGCTCGAAGAGCCCGAGCAACGTGCGGGGACCGTTCACCAGGTCGCTGATCGCCAGGATCGCCACGACCTGCAGCAGGTGCAGCGCCAGGACCCCGCGCCACTGTGGACGGCGCAGCAGCGCGAGCGCCACGAACGGCGTGAACCACATGAGGTAGTGAGCGGAGACCGTCGAGAACGCGAACAGCGCGGCATGCAGCACGAGCAGCCACACCCAGAGCTCGCCGATCGGCACGGGCCCGCTCCCCCACCACCGCTGGGAGCGGCCGAGGAGGTAGCCGTACACCGCCATCGCGGCGAGCAGCAGCAGGTAGATGTCCCCGGCGCCCTGGATGGGCACGGAGATCGCGAGGAACGCGTCGCCGGGAGCGACCTCGCGCAGCCGGGCCAGCTCGCCGGCGGCGCCCCCGAGGACCTGGTTGACCACCATCGTCGCCGCGAACGGGACGAGCGCCAGGCCCGTAAAGGCGCCCTGGCGCCCGAGCCCGCGGACGGCGACCAGGGCGAACACCGGGATCAGCAGGAGCGGGTAGGTGCGCATCGTGACGGCCAGACCGAGCAGCAGCGCCGCCGTCCACGGGCGCTTGCGCTCGCTGGCGAGGAGCGCCCCGAGGACCAGTGCCACGGGGAAGGCCTCGTAGCGGCTGAAGAGGTAGGTCGCGTACAACCCGATCGGCGACAGCATCCAGAACACCCACGCCCGGCGGATCGCCTCCGGGCGGGCGGTGCCGGCGAGCGCGAGCAGCACCAGGCCCGCGGCGATGTCGAACGCGAGGTAGGGCGTCTTCAGGGCGAACAGCGTGGAGAACACGTCCGGCGAGGACGCGAACTCCCGGGTGATCTGTGGCTGCAGCCCGAGCGAGTCCCCCCACCACCACGGGTCGGTCCACACCGCGCCGGGCGACGGCAGAGCCGGGGCGAGCAGGCGCAGGCTCACCGCATGGACGTAGTGGGCGCCCATGTTGACCAGGTACGAGGCGAACAGCTCGCCCTCGAAGGCGATGAGGTGGGCACGCCAGTACACGGCCAGCAGGTCGCTGTGGAACGCCAGGGGCATGATCGCGAAGCGCACCGCCAGCCCGGCACCCAGCCATCCGAGCAGGGGCCGGCGCAGCCGTGCGTCGCGCAACGGGGCGGGCAACAGCCGCCGCAGGAAGGGGACCCGTGCGCTCACCGGGTCAGTGTAGGGGCGGTGCTGCACGGGGCGGGCCGTGGCGGTCAGTTAGCCTGAGGGGATGCAGCCGTACGTGTCCGCCGTGGTGCCGGTCTACGACGAGGTCGAGGCGCTGCCGGGTTTTCACGCGGAGCTGCTCGCCGCCGTGGACTCCCTGGCGCGCCCGTGCGAGATCATCTACGTCGACGACGGCTCCACCGACGGGTCCACCGAGCTGCTGCACAAGCTGCACCTGGAACGTCCCGAGCTCGTGCGGGTCGTCATCCTGCGGCGCAACTTCGGGAAGTCGGGGGCGCTGGCCGCCGGGTTCGACACCGCGCGCGGCGAGCTCTACGCCACGCTCGACGCCGACGGCCAGGACGTGCCCGGTGAGCTGCCGGCCTTGCTGGCGCGCATCGAGACCGACGGCTACGACCTGGTCGGTGGCTGGCGCCGCGACCGGGACGACCGCCGGGTCAAGCGCGTCACCTCGGTCTGGTACAACGCCACCACCCGGGCGCTGACGGGGCTTGACCTGCACGACTTCAACACCGGCTTCAAGGTGCTGCGCGCCGAGGTCGCCGACGAGCTGCCGCTGTACGGGGAGTTCCACCGCTTCGTGCCGGTGCTCGCACACGACCTGGGGTTCCGGGTTGCGGAGGTGCCGGTGCGCCACCGGGCGCGCACCCTGGGCAAGAGCAAGTACCTGTCCGTGCTGCGCTTCCCGAAGACGCTGCTCGACCTCATGACGGTGCTGTTCCTCACACGCTTCGCCGACCGCCCCCTCTACCTGTTCGGCGGCGTGGGAGCGGGACTGTCCCTGTTCGGCATCGCCGTGCTGACCTACCTGTCGGGCGTCTGGGCGTTCACCGACCGGGGGATCGGCCAGCGCCCGCTGCTGCTGTTCGGGGTGCTGACCCTGCTGGTCGGCGTCCAGCTCATCGGGACGGGGTTCATCGGCGACGTGCTGCGCCACGCCGGCGCCCGCGAGCGCCGGCCGTACAAGATCCGCCAGATCCTGGAGGACTGACCCCCTCGGTGCGCGTCCTCGCCCTGACGCATGTCTTCCCCCGGACGGCCGATGACCCCAGCGCGCCGTTCCTGCTGACCTGGGCCACGGCCCTGCGCCAGGCGGAGGCCGACATCGGCGTGGTCGCGCCGCACGACGCCGGGCTGCCGCCCCGCCACGACGTGGCCGGTGTGCCGGTGCGGCGCGCGCGCTACGCCCCCGACCGCTACGAGCGCCTGGCGTACCGCGGCGAGATGCACCAGATCGCCCGCACCCCCCTCGGCCCGCCCCTGGTCACCGCCCTGGTCGCCTCCCTGGCCGCGCGTCTGCGGGCCCAGGCCCGCCTGGGACGACCGGATGTCGTCGCCGTGCACTGGTGGCTGCCGGGGGCGATCGCCGCCCGGCTGGCCCGCGTCGAGGTGCCCGTCGTGCTCACCTTGCACGGCACCGACATCGCGCTGCTCGAGGCGCACCCGCGCCTGGTTCCGCTCGCCCGCTGGGCGATGGACGGATGCGCGCGCATCGAGGCGGTCTCCACCGACCTGGCCGAGCGCCTGGAGCGCGTGACCGGGCGCACTGCTGCTGCCGTCAACCCCATGCCGCTGGCACCCGGGTGGCTGGAGGAGTCCGCGACGGGCGACACGATGGGACCGCGGGCGGCCACCGGCTCGGGCGGCGGCCGGCTGGAGATCCTCGCCGTGGGCCGCATGGTCCCCGAGAAGGGCTTCGCCGACCTGCTGGCGGCCGTGGACGCGGCGGGCGGCCCCATGCGGGTGACGCTGGTGGGCGACGGGCCCGAGCGCGAGCGCCTGGCCGCACAGGCCGCCGCCCTCGGCCTGGACGTGGCACTGCCGGGCCGCCTTGCTCCCGCGGCGCTGCGGGCGGCCTACGCCGCCGCCGACGTGGTCGCCCAACCGTCCCACCGCGAGGGGTTCGGCCTGGTGGCCGCAGAGGCGCTGGCGTGCGGTGTCCCGGTCGTGGCGACCGACTCGGGAGGCGCACGCGACGTCCTGGATGCCGCCGACCTCGTGGCGGTCGGCGACGTGGCCGCCATGGCGGCGCGCTTGCAGGCGGTGGCCGACGACCCCGCAGGCCACCGGGAGCGGGCCGCAGCCTACGGGCCTCGCCTGCGGACCCTGCTGGCCCCGGCGGCCGCAGCAGCCCGCACGCTTGCAGGGTTTCGGAGCGTCACCTGAAGCCCCGGCGTATCCGTAGGTAGGATACGACCCGACGGGGCCGCTGGAGCCTGCAGACCGCTCAAGGGACGAACCGTGGATCGCGACAAGCTACGTGGCATTCTCGACGCACTCGGCGAGCAGGAGCTGCTGGAGCTCCGCGATGTCGTCGAGGCGGAGCCCGACGGCTCGATGGTCGAGGTGAGGGGCGTGCCCGCGAAGAAGGAAGAGGCCCTGCTGTTCATCAACCAAGCCATGGTGATGGACACGTCGTGAGCACGTGGGGTGGGCCGCCCCACGTGTGTAGTGGCGTGTGATCGGGCAGACCTGGCACACGATGGACGACCGAGGCGCAGCGATGCACGCCGACGATGGCATCGGCCGGGGAGTGGACACCACGATCGCGCTCAGCCCGGGCTCGGCACGCGAGATCGCCAACCTCTTGGCCATGTTCGCCGACCTGCCATCCACGCCGGAACCCGTCGCCGAGGAGGCCCGCAGACGCGCCGCCGACCTCGAGGAGTGCCTGCCCGTCCCCCATCGGGGCCGGACCGCGGAGTCCCCGGAGATCGAGGTCGTGGCGGCCACCGCCATCGCCGGGCTGCTCGATCTCCTGGGCGAGCTGCCGTCCACACCCGAGCCGGTGGCCGACGACGCCCGTCGGCACGCCGCGGACATGTGGGCGGCCCTTCCGGCTGCGGACGACGAGCAGTACCTGCCCGACCGGCGCCGCCGCCCCTGATCGTCCCTCGCCGGCAGCAGGCCGCGTGGGTAGCCTGTTGCAGTGTCGCAGGCGCCCGTAGCTCAGTGGATAGAGCAGCGGACTTCTAATCCGAAGGTCGGAGGTTCGACCCCTCCCGGGCGCACGGTATACTCATGTGTCGCCGCCGCCTTGCGGCGGTCATGGTGGCCGTAGCTCAGTTGGTTAGAGCGCCGCGTTGTGGTCGCGGAGGTCGCGGGTTCGATCCCCGTCGGTCACCCCCAGCTCAGACCCCCTCAACCAGCCCCCGCGACCCGGTATGCATGCGGCTGGCCGTATGGGCGGGCAGTACAATCCGCAGCACGCCCCGGTAGCTCAGTCTGGCAGAGCAGTCGGCTCTTAACCGAAAGCGCGTAGGTTCGACTCCTACCCGGGGCACGACACCTGTCGGGTCATGCCGATGACGTAGGACGCACGGCCCTCAGATGCTTCGATCCCGGAGTCGCGGCCCTCGGCACCCGCCTCGCCGTCCACGACGCCGGGCCCGTAGGTGCGCAGGCGGTGGCAGTTGGCGCACACCACCTCGCACTTGGCGATCTCGGCACGCAGGACCGGCTCGGTGGCACGTCCCCACATCTCCGCGATGTTCCACAGCTTCTCCCCCCTGACGTGGTCGAAGTCCATGACGAACGGGGGGAAGCGTCGGCCACAATCCGCACAGGGCAGGTTCTTCGCCTCCTCGACGATCGCCCGGTTGCGCGCTCTGTGGCGTCGGTTGCGCGCCGCCACGTTGCGGATGTGCCGCGCTCGGTTGCGCTGGTACCACTCCCGCTGGTACCGCGCCTTGCAGCTGCGACAGTGCGACTGGAGCAGCGTCGAACGCCGGTTCTTCAGGGGGAACTCCGTGAGCAGCTTCACGAGCCCGCAGCGCGAGCAGGTCTTGAGCGCGGCAGGCGGTGACGAGCTCATCGCGAACCTGCCGAACCTGCGATCTCGACATCGCCCCATCTGGTCTCGTGATCCATGGTGGCATCCTCACACGTGGGTGTGACAGTCCCGGCGTCGCCCCCCCCGGTAGCCTGGCCGATCGTGACGCCACGAGAGGATCCCGAGCCCAGCCGGCTGGCGCGCCGGCTCGACACCACCGACGCGGTGGTCATCGGTCTCGGGGCCATGATCGGTGCGGGCGTGTTCGCCGCCGTGGGACCCGCCGCCGCGGCCGCCGGCGCGGGCCTGCTGGTCGGGTTGGCCGCCGTGGCGTACTGCAACGCGACGTCGTCGGCGCAGCTCGCCGCGGTCCACCCGCAGTCGGGCGGCACCGACGTCTGCGGGCGTGAGCAGCTCGGCGCGTTCTGGGGCTACCTGGCCGGGTGGGCGTTCGTGGTCGGCAAGCTGGCGAGCTGCGCGGCGATGGCGCTCACGTTCGGCGTGTTCGCCGCCCCCCGAGCTGGCCCGCCCCCTGGCGGTCGGGGCGGTGGTCGCCCTGACGGCGGTGAACTACCGGGGGGTGCGCAAGACCGCGACGCTGACCAAGGTGATCGTCGCGCTGGTCCTGGCCAGCCTGGCCACCGTGGTTGTGGCCGCCCTGGCCGGCGGCGCCGCGGAGCCGTCACGGCTCACCGAGGGCCTGACCGCCGGCGGGGTCCGCGGCATCCTGCAGGCCGCTGGTCTGCTGTTCTTCGCCTTCGCGGGCTACGCCCGCATCGCCACCCTCGGCGAGGAGGTCGTCGACCCCGCCCGCACCATCCCCCGGGCCATCCCGCTGGCCCTCGGCATCACCCTCGCCGTGCATGCCGTCGTGGCCGCCTCGGCGCTGATGGCCGCCGGTCCGGAAGCGCTCGCCGCCGCCGACGCCCCCCTCGCTGCGGCGGTCACCGCCGGCACACTCGGCCAGCTCGCCCCCGTGGTCCGCGTCGGCGCGACCGTGGCGGCCCTGGGTGTCCTGCTGAGCCTCATCGTCGGCATCAGCCGCACGGCCTTCGCCATGGCCGGCAACGGCGACCTGCCCCGGTGGTTCGCGGCCGTGCACCCGCGCTACGCGGTCCCCCACCGCGCCGAGGTGGCGGTGGCCGTGCTCGTTGCGGTGACCGCCGCCCTCGTCGATCTGCGCCAGGCGATCGGCTTCAGCGCGTTCGCGGTGCTCACCTACTACGCCGTCACCAACGCCGCGGCATGGACGCTGACCCGGGCGCAACGCCGGTGGCCGCGGCCGGTGGCCGCCGCGGGTGTCGCCGGCTGTGCCGTGCTCGCGTTCAGCCTGCCGGTCGAGTCCGTGGTCGTCGGCGTGGGCGTCCTCGCGGTCGGCGCGCTGGTGTGGGCCGTCCAGCAGACCCGGAGGTAGGCCCATGTGCGGACGCTTCGTCGCCATCACCGATCCCGACGGCCTCGCCCGGTTCCTGGTCGTGGACGACCGCGACGCCGGCGCGCTGGCCCCGTCCTACAACGTCGCCCCGACCCAGGAGGTGTACGCCGCCAGGGTGCGCCGGGGCCGGCGGACGCTCGTCACGCTGCGGTGGGGACTGGTGCCGCACTGGGCCGACGACCCGGCCGTCGGCAGCCGCCACATCAACGCCCGCGCCGAGAGCGCCGCGGACAAGCCGGCCTTCCGGGACGCGTTCGCGCGCCACCGCTGCCTGATCCCCGCCGACGGCTTCTACGAGTGGCGGACCGGCCCCGACGGCGCGAAGGTGCCCCACTACGTCACCGCTGCCGACGGCGGACTGCTCGCCTTCGCCGGGCTGTGGTCGGCGTGGGGCGGGCCCGACCGCGACGAGCCGCTGCGCACCTGCGCGATCCTCACCACCGCCGCGAACCAGACCCTGACCCCGTTGCACGACCGGATGCCGGTCGTGCTGCCGTCAGACGTCTGGGACGAGTGGCTCGACCCCGACCATCCCGACCCCCGGGCGCTGCGCCGTCTGCTCGTCCCCGCGCCCGACGACGCGCTCACGTTCCACGCCGTCAGCCAGGAGGCCAACAGCCCGCGCAACGACCACCCGGGGCTGCTCGACCCCGTTCCGGAGCAGCCCCGGCTCCTATAGGATCCGGCCACTATGTCCTGTTCATCACGGTGGAGAGCACGGCCGACCCGGGGGGTGCAGCGTGTGGTCGGCGCTCGTCCTCTTGGCGCTGGCTGGCTGCGGCGGCGCCGAGCCCCTGGGCCCGAGGCGCACCGCTCCTGGCTGGACCAGCTGGCGCGTGACCGGCCGTTCGAGCTGCCCGCACCGAATCGAGGACCTGCCGCTGCCGCCGGATGCCGTGGTGGCCACCGTCGGCAGCGGCGGGGACCCTTGGACCCGCGACATCGCGGTCGTGCTGCGGGACGAGGACTCCACGCCCGGCGAGGTCGCCGTGGGTCGACGTCCGTGTGCTGGTCTGGCGCGCGGACACGGGGCGTCCCGGCCAGGGGTGACGCGCCGCCCGTTGACTATGCTGGTGGGTGCCCGCGCGAGTGGTGGAACGGCAGACACGCCAGCTTTAGGTGCTGGTCCCTTCGGGGGTGGGGGTTCGAATCCCCCCTCGCGCACCCCGCCGGGGAGCTTCCCGGGCTGCGTTGGGCTGACCGGCGCTCGGCTGAGTCGAACCGGTCGCAGCGAATGGGCGGGCGTGCGCGAGGGGGAGGCTATGACGGAGCACCGGGGCCGATGAGCTCGGTTGCCGTGGACGTCGTCGTGGTGGGTGGCGGGATCCAGGGGCTTGTGCTCGTGCGCGAGTTGTCCGCGCAGGGATATGCCTGCGTCCTGGTCACCCGGGGACCGCTCGGTGGCGCGCAGACCCTCCATTCCCACGGCGCCCTGATCAGCGGCATGGGCCTGGTCACCGGCGCGCTGGCGGAGACCGTCGACCGCCACACGGCGCCCTACCTGCGGCGTTGGGGCGTGTCGGTGGAGACCCAGCTGCCCGGGTTCCTGGTGATCCCCGACGGCATGGCCGCTGATCTGGCGCCGGCATGGCAGTCATACGGCTACCGACCGGAGCGCACCGACCCGGGGAGCCTGCCGGGGTTCGAGCCTGGCGCGTCGCCGTACCGCGTGCCGACCGCGAACATCGACAAGCGCCGGCTCGTCGAGGGGCTGGCGCGCGGGCTCGAGGCCCGCGTCGTCCAGGGGGAGGTCGTCCACACCGAGGGCGAGCTGCACGTCCGCACGGCCGGCGGGCAGACCCTGCGCCTGCGTGCCCGCGCCGTGGTGCTCGCCGCCGGCTGCGGGACCAAGGAACTGCTGGACCGGACGTTTGACGTCGAGGGGCGGCTTGCCGCGCGGATCACCTATTCCAAGCTGCACATACTGTGCCTCAGGGCGCCGGCGGGCGTCTTGCCCGCGTTCGGTGCGGTCGTCTCGCCCGATCTGCTCGTGATCGGCCACCGGCAGGACGACGGCCGCGGCGCAGCGGCCGCCAGCACCTGGTACGTCACGCCGGTGGACCCCATGGCGACCCCGCACCCTAGGGCGCCCGACGACGCCGTGGCGGACGTCGAACCGCGGGTCGTGGCGCTCGCCGTGCAGGGGCTGCGGCGTCTGTTCCCTGTCTTGCGCCACGACGACGAGCGCGTGCAGGCGACGGTCTTCGCCGGGTACAAGCAGGACCTCGACGGCGAGCAGCTGGGACGAGCGTGCGAGCTCGTCGATGCTGACCGCAACCTCATGGTGGTCCTGCCCTCGGTCCTGGCCAACGCGGTGCCCAACGCACACGACTGCGTCGCGGTCCTGCGCGAGCGGGTCGAGCCCAGCGGCCAGACCACCGACATGCCCGGGGCGGGCGGTGTCGCCGTCGGCGCTCCGTACGAGGACAGCGGCCTTCCGTGGCAGGCCTGGGGCGCCCTCGCGCGTGCCGCCGGCAGGTGAATCCCCGTGCTGGCATCGATCGTCCCCGTCCCACGGTGGTCGGGTGGCCCGGCGACGTCCCCGGGCGAGTGGCCCGGCCACACGACCCGCCCCACGGTGGTCGGGTGGCCCGGCGACGTCCCCGGGCGTGTGGCCCGGCCAGACCACCACCCCGCGCGGGTCCGGGCCCACTACACCGGCAGGGTTTGGAGCGCCGCCGTCAGCTGCGCGCAGAGCGCGCCGCGATGCGGTGACTGCCAGAGGGTGAAGTGGTTGGCGCCGGGCAGGATGGTCTGCTCGACGCCACCGCTCGTGTACGCCGCCCACTCGGTCATCGGCTGACCGTCGTGGAGGCTCTGCTCGGCCCACACGAGATGCAGACCCACTGCGGCGACGCCGGGCCGGTGCGCCTCGAGCGCCGTCGAGTGCTGCCGGGCGATGGCGATCTCGCGCTCGAGGACCTCCGGCGGGAGGTCGGCGACGGCGGCCCCACGCCGGCGGGCCAGGTCCAGCGCCTGGCGCACCCGCTCCTCGTCCGGGCGGGCCAGCAGCGCCGCCGTGGCGTCCTCCGGTTCGTCGGCCAGCGACCCCGCGAGGGGGCCGAGCGTCGCGCCGAGGCGGTAGAGGAGGCGGTCGCGCAGCTCCGCGCGCTCCCCGGGCAGCTGCGAATCGACGAGGGCGCAGAACGCCACCTCGGCGCCGGCCTGCTCGAGCCGTGTGGTGACCGCGTGCGCGAGCACACCGCCGAGGGACCAGCCCGCCAGGAGGTAGGGGCCGTCGGGCTGGGCGGCCACGATGGCGTGCAGGTACACGTCGGCCATCTCGTCCACGCTGGAGGGCTCCGGCCGCCCCACCCTGCTGAGCGACTGGACGCCCACGAGCGGACGGGCGACGTCGAGCTCGTCGAGGAGGGCCCGGTAGGCGACCACCTCCCCACCGGACGGGTGCAGCAGGAACAGCGTCCGGCCGCGGGTGCCGGTCCGCAACGGCACGAGCAGCGCTGCCGGGTCGCCCGCATCGCCGTCACCGTCCAGTCGGTCCGCGAGCTCGCGGACCGTCGGGGCGCGCAGCAGCACGCTCACGGGCGTCACGGCACCCAGGCGCGCCTCGATCTCGTAGACGATCTGCACGGCCCGCAGCGACTCGCCGCCGAGATCGAAGAAGTTGTCGGTGGCGCCGACCCGGTCGACGCCGAGGACCTGCTGCCAGATCTCGGCGAGCCTGCGCTCGCGCTCGGTCGCGGGGGCCACGTACGCCGTGCCGAGATCCTCGCGGCGACGTTCGGGCGCGGGCAGCGCCTTGCGGTCGAGCTTGCCGTTGGGGGTCAGGGGGAGCTGATCGAGCACCACGAAGTGCTGGGGCACCATGAACTCCGGTAGCCGCTCCCGCAGGTAGGCGCGCAGCTCGGATGGGGCAGGCGCATCGCCGTCGTGCACGGTGACGTAGGCGACGAGGTACCGCTCGCCCCCGTCCTCGTCGCGGGCGAGCACCGCGCACTCGCCCACCCGGGCATGCTCGACGAGGACCGACTCGATCTCTCCGAGCTCGATCCGATATCCGCGGATCTTCACCTGGAAGTCCCGCCGGCCGAGGAACTCGATGGTGCCGTCGGGGAAGAACCGGGCCCGGTCGCCGGTGTCGTACATACGCGCGCCCGGCCCGTCGACGAAGGGATCAGGGACGAACTTCGCCGCCGTGAGCTCGGAGTCGTTGACGTAGCCGTCGGCCAGGCACTCGCCACCGATGTACAGGTCGCCGGGGACGCCGACGGGACAGGGGTTGCCGACGCGGTCGAGGATGTAGTACCGGGCGTTCTGGATCGGCCGACCGTAGGGGATGCTCGGCCACGACGGGTCGACGTCGCCGATGTCGTACCAGTTCGACCAGATGGTGGCTTCGGTGGCGCCGCCGAGGCTCACGACGTGGGCGTCGGCGAACACCGATCGGATCTGGTCGGGAAGCTTCACCGGGATCCAGTCGCCGCTCAGCAGCACCAACCGCAGCGGGCTGGCCGACGCCGCGACCGGCAGGAAGGGCACCAGCTGGTTCAGGGCCGGGGGCGCCGAGTCCCAGATGGTGATGCCGTCCTCGCACAGGATCCTCGACAGGCTGTGGGGATCCTGGATCTCGTCGCGCGTGGCGATGCGGATCGTCGCCCCAGCGGCGAGCGCACCGAAGACGTCGTAGACCGACAGGTCGAAGCTCAGCGAGGTGATGAAGAGCAGCCGATCGTGCGGGCCGACGCCGTACCGGCGGTTCACCCACTCGATGAGGTTGATGACAGGACGGTGGCGCACGGTGACGCCCTTGGGCGTGCCCGTGGAACCCGACGTGAAGATGATGTAGGCCGTGTCCTCGGCGGTGGCGCGGCCGTCGGGTCGTGTCGCCGGCTGACGCGCGACGACGTCCCAGCCCCAGACGCGCACCCCCCCGGCCTCCTCCCCGAGCGGATCGGTGGCGGCGTCGACGCACACGAGGTGGCGGAGGTCGGCCCCCAACGAGTCGAGGTGGGTGAGGTGGGCGGATCCGGTCACCGCCACCCCGATCCCCAGCGAGGTCAGGATGAACCGGATGCGCGCCGCCGGGTAGTGCCGCTCGAGCGGCACGTAGCCGGCACCCGCCTTGAGGATGCCGAGGAGCGCGACGACCGCCTCCGGCGAGCGGTCGACGAGGACGGCCACCAGCGAACCGGTCGCCACGCCCAGCGAGCGCAGGTGCTGGGCGAGCTGGTTGGACCGCTGCTCCAGCTCGCCGTAGGTCAGGCAGCGGTCCGCGCCCGCCACGGCCACGGCGTCGGGCGTGCGGGCGGCCTGCTCCTCGAACAGCACGTGCAGGCAGGCGTCGCGCCGGTAGGGCCGGGTCGTGTCGTTCCACTCCTCGAGGACCTGCGAGCGGTCGTCCTCGCTCAGCAACGGCACCCGCGAGAGTGGCATGTCGGGGTCCTCCAGGACACCGCGCACGAGCATCTCGAGATGGCCGGCGAGGCGGACGATCGTGTCCCGCTCGAAGAGCGCATCGTCGTACTTGAGCTCGCCGTGGAACGCCCCGCCCACGCGGGCCCACCACAACGACAGGTCGAACTGGCCCTGCTGCGTGAGGATGGGGAAGGGCTCCAGCACGAGCTCGCCGATGGTCGCCGGCCGGTCGGTGGCGACGTTCAGGGCGAGGTAGCTCATGTCGACCAGCGGGCTCTGCTGGAGGACCATGGACGCCTGGAACAGCGGTGTCCGGCTGTGGTCGGGCTGCACGCCGAGACGGGCGACGAGGTGGGAGAAGGGGTAGTCCTCGTGCTTCATCGCGTCCTGGACCGTCCGGCGGGACCGGGCGAGCAGCTCGCGGAACGACGGGTCGTCGTCGAAGCGGGCGCCAAGCACCATCATGTTGACGCAGTGGCCGATCATGTTGCGGAAGCCGGCCTCACCGCGACCTGCTGCCGGCGCGCCGACACCGAGACCCTCCTGGCCGGTGTAGCGAAACAGCAGCGCCTGGTAGGCAGCGAGCAACAACACGAACGACGTCACGTGCTCCTGCCGGCCGAGCCGTCGCAGCGCCTTGGTGACGTCCTGGTCGAGGGAGAAGAACACGGCGCGGCCGCGCTGGGACTGCAGGGGGGGCCGGGGCCGGTCGAGCGGCAGCTCGAGGACGGGCGGCAGGTCGCGGAGCGCCTCCTCCCAGAACCGACCCTGGCGTTCCCCCTCTTCGCCCGCGAGGACCTCGCGCTGCCAGCGCACGAAGCTGGGATACTGCTCCGGCGGCGGGGACAGCTCCGGGGGACGACCAGCGCACTCGGCGGCGTAGAGCTCGTCGAGCTCGTGGAAGACGATCGCCAGCGACCAGAGGTCCATCAGCGCGTGGTGGATGCGCACCAGGAACACCGGCGTCTCGCCGCCCAGGTACAGCGTCGTCTGCAGGCCGGGCGCCGAACGCAGGTCCATGGGCCGCGCGTAGTCGTGCTGCACGCGCGCGACGAGAGCGCCGTCGTCGAGGCCAGCGACGTCGACCTGTTCGACCGGCGTCTCCAGCCGCGGGTGCACGAGCTGGAACGGTCGCCCGCCGACGGTCGTGAAGGTCGTGCGCAGGGCCTCGTGGCGGTCGCTGACCGCCTGCACCGCCCGGCCGAACGCCGCGACGTCGAGCGGTCCGCGCAGGCGCATCGCCCCACCCACGTGATAGGTCGGCGCCGTGGGGTCGAGCTCGTGCAGGTACCACAGCGACGTCTGGTTCCACGACAGCGGATAGAGCGCGGGCTCGCCCCGCGCGCGCCGCTGCGCGAGCACGCGTCGCAGTCGCGCACGCGGCGCTTCGTCCGGTCCGGCGTCGACTTCCGGATCGCCATGGGCAGCGAGCAGCGCGGCGACCTCGGCGTCGTCGAGGTGCTCGGCCACCCAGGCGTCCGGCTCGGCGGTCGGGCGGGCACCAGGGCCTTCGTCACCGGGCTCGTGCTGGTCGACCGTGCCGCTCATCCGGGGACCGCCGCGGTCTGCTGCGCCTCCAAGCGGTTGGCCGCCCCGACGAGGAAGACCCGGCTCACGGGTCGCGCCTCGAGCAGCGACGGTACGGCGGACAGCACGAGCGCGAACGACTCGCCGACGGACATCGCACCCCGGTCGGTGCGCACGCTGGCGTAGTCCCGGCGTTGGTCGGCCGACAGCACCAACCGCAGGTCGAACAGGTCTGGGGTGCACCCGTCCTGGGGTCCGAAGCGCTCGAGCTCGACGTTGCGCACCCCGGCGATGGCGCCGGGGTCAGCGGGTTCGGCAGACACGACCAGCGGCCGCGGCTGGATGCCCTCGGCGGTGCCGAGCAGGGAGTGGCCGGTCCCCACCGCGCCGAGCACGGCGTCGACGGTTCCCGCGAACGCCTGGGCTGCCGCCCCGAGGATACGGTAGTGCCGACTCTTCGTGGGGTCGGTGAGCTGCTCGAAGCGGTACGGCTGCTCACGGGCGCAGAACTCCTCGTAGAGCGCGTAGCCGGTCTCGCGCGACCCGCGGTGCACCCGCGCCCCGAGCTGCCCGAGCTCGGCGACCTGGTCGTCGGGCAGCGTGTCGGGGACGAACAGCTCACAGGCCAGACCGCGCTCCCGGCAGTACAGGGCGAGCGATCGTGCCGTGCTGCCCGCGCTGACCTCCGAGACGCTGTCCCCCGGCCGCAACGCGCCCGCGGCGACAAGCTCGCCGAGCTCGCCGCGCACCATGCGATCCTTGATCGAGCGGGACGGGTTGCCGCCCTCCAGGGTGGTGAGCAGCGCCACCCCGTCCCGTGTCACGCGGGGGTCGGTGATCTCCACCACGATCGGGTCGTCCACGGGGTCACCTTCCTCCGGTTGCGGGCGACACGAACTCCTCGAGACGCAGGGCCACCGGCTCGCAGAACACCCCCCTCGGCGCCGTCGGGCGCGCGCCCGTGGCGAACATGTGGTTGAGGATCTGCACACCGGCCAGCACGGCGGCGACTTCCACGCCGGTGACCACGAACGGGATGTGGCCCTTGCCCTCCATCGCGCGTTGCGCCTGCTCGAGCATGTAGTCGGGCACCTCCGGCATCATCATCGTCACGAACCGGTCGAGGTTCTCCTGACGACCGCCCTCGGCGGTGATCCCCGAGAGCTGTGCGAACGACGGGGCGGCGGGGTCCGCGGGATCGAAGACCATCACCACCGCACCGTGTCCGAGCGTGGCGCACGAGACGAGGGGGATCCCGCGCTGGTGCGCGCGCTCCGCCAGCAGCAGCTTGCAGTCCATGGCGTAGACGTCGACGGTGTCGACGACCCAGTCCACCCCGTCCAGGAACCGTTCGACGTTGTCGGCCTGCACGCCGTCGGCGAACGCCTCGACCGCGATCGCCGGGTTGACGGCGCGAGCCTCGGCGATCAGCGTGTCGTCTTTGCGCTTGCCGATCGTCGCCTCGGTGGCCACGCGCTGCCGGTTGATGTTCGTGCGCTCGTAGACGTCGGGGTCAGCGACGTGGAAGCGCTCGAAGCCCAGGCGGACGAGGTCGATGAAGGTGGAGCCGCCCATGCCGAGCCCTGCCACCGCGACGGTGGTCGCGCTGATGCGGCGCATCTGGGACTCGTCGAGGATGCCGAAGGTCCGCGCGAAGCGCTCCCGGTACAGCTCGTCCACGCCTGCCTCCCCGCCGGGTGGAGCCGCCCGGCTCTCCCTGCATGCCCCGGTGCGCGGCGTCGCGACCACGAGCGAACCGCAAGGGCGCTCAGATCAGCGAGCGTACGCTCGGCGCCCCACCACGGGCAAGGGCCCATGTGCTCAGGGAGCGGTCCACGACCGCACCTGCAGCGAGAATCCCGGGCACGGGGCGGCGACCGCGCCGACGTAGCCCGGGGCGGGCGTGAGGCTGCGGACGTGCCACGGCGACCCCACGCCCCCGATTCGCACCGCGCGGGCGCGCGGGTCCGGCCCGACGGCATCGACCACCACCGCTGCGGGATCGCCGGCGAGGCCGTCCCCGAGACCCTTCAGGACCGCCTCCTTGCCGGTCCACCGTTCGAGCAGCGCCGCATCACGGTCCGGCGCACCGTCGAACGCGGCGCGCTCCTCGGGGGCGAGCACCCGGGCGGCCAGCGCTTCGGGGTCGCGCAGCCGCCGCAGCCGCTCGATGTCGACGCCCACGCCCGTGTCGGCGCCGATCGCCACCACGAGCAGGCCCTCGGAGTGCGACACGTTGAACTGCGGTGGCCGGCCCGCCGCGCCGGCCCGCCCCACCACCGTCGGCTTGCCGTGGCCTGGACGGACGATCGCCACCTCCTGCGGGGGGCACCGCATCGCGGCGGCCAGCAGTGCGCGCAGGACGCCGCGGCCCACGACGAACCGACGTCGCTGGACCGCTGACGCGATGGCCGCGGCCCGGTGCCGCTCCTCGTCGGTGAGGACCGCGGCCAGCGCGGCCGGCGTCGGGGGTTCCTCGTCGAGTCGGGCGACCCACACCCGCACCCGCGCACGGACCGAGTCGCTCGACCGCTCACGCACCGGACATCAGCCGAACAGGTCGGTATCGGGCGCCGGCGGCGGGAGGATTCGCACGAAGTACTCGGTGCCGTACATGTCGGCGAGCATGCCGGGCGGGAACATGCCCGGCTCGATGGGGTACTGCGAGCGGTACGCGGCGATGGCGGCGACCTTCGCGTCGACGTGGTCACGCACGTCCATGACGGTGGTGGCACCGTGGCCGATGGGGGGACCGTCCTCTCCTTCGACGGAGCCGACGAGCCGCGCGGACGCGCCACGGCCGGTGAAGCGCTCGGGTTCGTCCGCGGTCAGCACCAGGCACGTCGTGCTGGTCGACGCGACGACGTGCGCGGTGCGCGGCGTGTGATGCGCCACGCCGAGCTCCCCGAAGAACTCACCGGTCCCGAGGCGCGCCACGACGTGGCGGTCGCCGTCGGGCTCGTCGCGCACGACGTCGGCCTCGCCCGACAGGATCAGGTAGAGCGCCGTCGCGGGCTCGCCCTGCTCGACGATGGCGAACCCGGGCGGGAACCATCGGACGTCGACGTCGTCGCCGGCGAAGCGCATGGTGGTGGACTCCTGGGCGAACAACGACAGCGCGTGCGCGAAGTCCACCGAGCCGCGGAACTGGTTCCCGAGCTCCACGAGCCAGCGGGCCAGCCGCTCCCGCAGCAGGATCCCGCTGCGGGGGAAGTGACTGTGGAACAGGCGCACGGCCCGAGCCCGGGTGCGTTCGACGGCGAAGCTCGTGGCCGCGCTGATCGCGATGTGGTCCGGGTGGCCGTAGGCGCCGTCGTCGCCGAACGTGATCAGGACGTCTGGCTCGAAGGCGTCGATGACCTGCGCGATCTCGGTGGCGAGCGTGTCGGGTGGGGTCTCGGCCAACGCCCCGTCGCGGTGGTCCAGGCACGTGACGTGGCGCACCCCGAGGAGGTCACAGGCCCGGCGCAGCTCCGTCTCGCGCACCGCACTGATCGTGGCGCGGGTGGCGATCGTCGCGTCGCGGATCTGCCCGGCCTCCCCGCGGGTCGCCGACACGACCATGGCCTCGGCGCCCTGCGCGGTGTAGTGCGCGAGCGTGCCGCCCGCGCAGAACACCTCGTCGTCGGGATGGGCGAAGACCCCCAGCACACGCGGTGGACGGTCGTTGGTGCTCATCTGACCCACCTCACCCGGTGCTGCTGGCCGGCGTGGCGTCGGCGCCCGGCTGCGACGCCCACACGGCTGCCCAGATCGCGATCGGATCCTGCCCGCGAGTATAGGAGGGCGCGCGCCCGGGTTTCCCCCCCCTGTCCCCGCCCCCGGCCCCGGTCAGGGATCCAGGGCGCGGACGTTGCGCAGGTTGGAGCGGGCCATGTCGACCATCTTGCCGACCCCGCCGGCCAGGACGGTCCTGCCCGCCGCCATGGCGAACCCGCGGATCTGCTGGATGGTGACGTTCGGGGGCAGCGAGAGGGCGTTGGGGTCGGTCACCACGTCGACGAGCACCGGACCGGCGGTGGCCAGCGCGCGGGCGAGACCGTCCCGGACCTCCTCGGGCCGCGTGATGCGGATCGATTCCAGACCGGCGCTCCGGGCGATCGCCGCGTAGTCCACGGGGTCCTGGTCGGTGCCGTGGGCGGGCAGCCCCTCGACGAGCATCTCCAGCTCCACCATGCCGAGCGACGAGTTGTTGAACACCACGATGGTGACGGGCAACCGGTGCCGGCGGACCGTCAGCAGCTCGCCCAGCAGCATCGCCAGCCCGCCGTCGCCCGACATGGCGACGACCTGGCGCTCTGGGGCGCCGAAGGCGGCCCCGACGGCGTGCGGCAGGGCGTTGGCCATGGTCCCGTGCAGGAACGACCCGATGACCCGCCGGCGGCCGTTGGGGGTGAGGTAGCGGGCGGCCCACACGTTGTTCATCCCCGTGTCGACCGTGAAGATCGCGTCGTCGGACGCCAGATCGTCGAGCACGTCGGCGACGTACTCCGGGTGAATGGGCACCCGTTGACCGATGTCGCCGGTGTAGGCGTCGACCACCCGGGTGAGGGCCCGGGCGTGGCGCCGGAGCATGTCGTCGAGGAACCGCCGGGACGCCTTCACCTCGACGAGCGGGACCAGCGCACGCAACGTCTCCCGCACGTCACCGTGCACGGCCACCTCAAGCGGTGTGCGCCGGCCGAGGTGCGCGGCGTTGTGGTCGACCTGTGCGGTGCCCGTGCCGGGCAGGTAGGAGTCGTAGGGGAAGTCCGTACCGAGCAGGACCAGCAGGTCGGCCTGGAAGGTGGCGTCGTAGCAGGCCCCGTAGCCGAGCAGGCCGCTCATGCCCACGTCGTAGGGGTTGTCGTACTGGATCCACTCCTTGCCCCGCAGCGAGTGGCCCACCGGCGCCTTCGCCGCCTCGGCCAGGCCCATGACCTCGGCGTGGGCGCCGCGCACCCCCGCCCCGCAGAACAGGGTGACGCTCCCGGCGGCGTTGATCGCGTCAGCCAGGCGCGCCACCTCCGCGGCCGGCGGGGTCACCCGACCGCGCTCGACGCAGTAGGAGCCTTCGCCGGTGGGGTGGGCGGTGTCGAGGTCGGCGACGTCGCCGGGCATCACCAGCACCGACACCCCGGGCGTCCCGAGGGCCTGCTGGATGGCCACCCGCACGATGCGCGGCATCTGGTCGGCGCTGGCCAGCGTCTCGCACCACACGCTGGCATCGGCGAACACGCGCTCGGGATGGGTCTCCTGGAAGAATGAGGTCCCGATCTGGGCGGTGGGGATGTGCGAGGCCAGGGCGAGCACCGGCGCGCCGCTGCGGTTGGCGTCGTACAGCCCCTGGAGCAGGTGGGTGTTGCCGGGCCCGGAGCTCCCGGCGCACACCGCCAGCCGACCCGTCACCTGCGCCTCGGCCGCAGCCGCGAACGCCGCTCCCTCCTCGTTGTGCACGGGGACCCATGCCAGGCCGGCCTGGCGGCGGATGGCGTCCACGATGGGGTTGAGGCTGTCCCCGACGATGCCGTACACCCGCTCCACGCCCGCCTGGACGAGGACCGCGACGAACTGCTCGGCGACGTTCACAGTGTCCTCCTGGCAGTGCGCACGTCGCCGACGACGTGGTCAGTCGTTGTCCGCCATGTAGTCGTCCTCGTTCACGCGCTCGATCTGCCAGTTCAGCGAGTCCATGTCGTAGTGGACGAGCTCGTCGCCCTCCCAGATGGCCCCGCACCGCTCGGCGAGCTCGACGTCGTTGAGGTCCTTGGGCTCCTGGCCGCTCCAGCGGAACCCGACCATGCTCCGCTCGCGCTTTCCCAACACCACTCGTTCCATGTCGCTTCCTCCATCGCCGGGGCCAGGGAGGATACCGCTCCGGGGCGGGTCCTAAGCCGTCATCGCGGCAGGGTCGAGCCCCCGGGCGACGCACCACGCCCGGTAGGCGGAAGGGGCGACCTCGCTCGGCTTGATCTCGCTGCGCCCGCCCCAGAACACGTTGGTGTAGTGCACCGGGATGCCCACGGCGACCAGGTGGGCGTCGATGGCCTCCTTGTGGGCCAGCACCCTGTCCTTCTCGGTGCCGTGGGCCACACCCATGATGTTGACGTCGGCGAACTCGGGCCCGCCCTCCCGCCAGTAGGCGTGCGTCATGCAGTGGTGCCGGCCGACCTCCTGGCCCGCACGCACCTCCATGCCCTGCGGCACCCGCCAGTGGAACAGCGCGTTGTAGCGGGTGACGCGCGTGCCGTCAGCGTGCCGCTTGACGTGCTCCAGGAACGTCGAGAACCGCCCGACGATCCGCCGCTCGTTCAGGGACTCGGCGATCGCGCAGAAGTCCTCGATCGTCTCGCCCGCCTCGGCGGCACGCGGCACCCACGGGTCCGGTCGGAGCTCCTCGGGGGCGAACTCCCGCTTCAGGGCCACCACCACGCGCCACTCGCGCTCGGACAGGTCCACGACCTCGGTGTCCTGCACCCGCCCCGGTGCGTCGGTCTTGTCCCCGGGCTCGACGGTGCGGCGGCGGACGTGGCCGACCCCGAGCGTGAACAGCTTCAGGGCGGGCAGCAAGGCGAAGTCGGTGGCACCCGTCTGCGCCGCCAGGTACCGGCAGTGCGTCGCCATGTCGAACGGCCGCGGCACCTTCACGGTCGTCCACAGCCTGTAGTCGCTGCCGGGCGTCTCCCGGTCCGTCGTGCGGGTGACCACATGGCCGGAGAAGGGGTCCTCGGTGAACATGAAGTCGAACGCTGATCTCACCTGGTCGTGCGGCACCTTCCAGGCCACGAGCGCGCCCGGGGCCAGGCTCATGGACAGCAGCGTCTGCCTGACGCGCCGGATCGTCCCGGCCCGCAGCATCACCGTGATCCGGGTGATCACCGTGTCCAGGGCGACCCCGGAGGCCTCGGCGATGGCTTGCAGCGGGTAGCGGGTGAAGCCCTGCACCTGGTCCTCGGAGACCGTCAGGATCTGCGCGTTGACCGGGTCGTCGACCTGGGTGGGAACCGTGGGAGCCGGGGATGCCGTCATGGGGGTCAGTGTAGAGGCGCGGCGCGCACACCTCGTGGGGCCCTCAGGTCGTCCCACCCGGCTGCTGGTCGCGATGCAACGGGGTCCGCCCGCGCGCCAGCAGCGCGCCGGCCGCGACCAGGGCCGCGACGTACAACGGCCAGCCGAGCGCGACCCGCGCCGCGCCGAGCCACCCGACCTCACCGGCGAGGTAGAGCGGGTACTGCACCGCCACGCGCACGACCATGGGCAGCAACAGCACGAACGTCAGGCGGTTGGCCAGGCGCACGATGGCCGGGTCGTCGCGCCAACCGGCCGGGTCGTCCAGCACCGCACCGATGAGATACCCCACCGCCGGGCGGCGCAGGAGGATCGACGCACCGAGCCCGACGGCCCAGGCCGCCGACTGGATGATGCCGGGCAGGAACGCGGCTTCGGGACTGCCCGTCGCCATCGCGATCACCGCCGCCACCGCGATGCCGACCACGCCGTTGCGGGCGAACCGGGTCGATGTCCGCTGCGCCAGGCGCAGGGCGAACAGCACCACGGCGGAGCCCACGCCGAGCAGCAGGGCCGCGCGCAGCTCGCCGCTGGTCACATAGGCCAGGCTGAACACCGCGAAGGGCAACGCGGCCTCCAGCGCCCCACGCAGACCGCCGAGCTCCGCGGAGAGCCGGGCGCGCACCTCGGCCTCCACCGTCGGCTCGCGCAGAGGGTCGTGGTCGTGCGGCACGTCGTCGAGGCTTGGGTCCACCGGGCCAGGGTAGCGACCCGGCCATGCCGATTGTCCAGGTGTACGCCGCGACCCCCCGTGAGAAGATGTCACCATGCTCGGCACCACCCAGGACCGCACCGTCGCCCACGCCCCGTACGGCGCGTTCGCCGCCACGAGCCTCCTGTTCTTCTTCGGCCTGGTCGGCGCGTTCACGGCCTTCAGCGTGGTCCTGGCCACGAACGGGGGCGAGGCCGCGCCGTTCCTCGGGGGGATGTCCCAGATCGCCACGGCCCTGGTGGCCGCGTTCGCCAGCTGCGCGCTCGGCGGCTTCGGCGGTCTGGTGCTGGCCGGACAGAGCAAGGCCGGCTTGGACGACAGCGACTTCGTCGTGCGGTCCTGGCCGCCGGGGCGGGTGCGCTCGATCAGGCTGGCCGCCCTGACCCACATCAGCAGCAGCCGCGGCCCCCTGCGCCGGCGGGGGCTGCTGGCCGCGACCCGCCACTCCACCACCCTGTCCCTGCACGACGGCAACGGGACGACGGTCACGTGGAACCCCGCGTTCTGGCGGGACAGCGAAGCGGTCATCCACGCCTTGCGGGAGTCGGCGGTGGCGGCGGGCGCCACGGCTGACCCCGGGGCGGTCGGCGTGTTCGACCATCCGCCGTTCGGGCCGACCCTCTAGCCGAGCCGCTACGGCTCGCGGAGCGCCCCGACCAGCGGTCGCAGCGCCCGGA
Organism: Egibacteraceae bacterium; assembly: GCA_040905805.1. NCBI lineage: Bacteria > Bacillati > Actinomycetota > Nitriliruptoria > Egibacterales > Egibacteraceae > Egibacteraceae bacterium. The sequence continues at coordinate 75,311 of JBBDQS010000107.1, forward strand.
AGGCCTGCCCGCGGTGGGAGATGGCGTCCTTGGCGTCGGGGGCCATCTCGGCGGTGGTGCGCTCGGCCCCCACCGGCAGGAAGATCGGGTCGTAGCCGAACCCGCCGGTCCCCCGAGGCTCCTCGGTCAGCGTGCCCTCCATGACCCCTTCGGTGGTCCACTCCCGCCCGTCGGGGCTGGCCAGCGCGGCCACGCAGACGAAGCGCGCGGACCGGTCGGCAACCCCGCGCATGCGCTCCAGCACCAGGCGCAGGTTCGCCTGGTCGTCACCGTGGGCGCCCGCGTAGCGGGCCGAGCGCACGCCCGGGTCGCCGCCGAGGGCGTCGACCACCAGCCCGGAGTCGTCGGCCACGCAGGCCAGCCCGCACATCGCGACGGCGGCGCGGGCCTTCAGCAACGCGTTGGCGGTGAACGTCGTCCCGGTCTCCTCGACGTCACCGAGACCCACGTCGTCGGCGTCGAGCAGCTCGACGTCCGGGTCGGCCAGGATCCGGCGCAGCTCGGCGACCTTGCCGGCGTTGTGGGTGGCGACGACCAGCTTGCGCATCACGCGCGGCCTGCCGCCTCGCGCTGCACGACGACCAGCTCCGCGCACCCCAGGGCCGCCAGGTCGAGCATGCCGTCCAGCTCGCCCCGGCTGAAGGGCGCGGCCTCGGCGGTGCCCTGCACCTCAACGAAGCGCCCGTCACCCGCCATCACGACGTTCATGTCCGTGCCCGCCCGCGAGTCCTCGGCGTAGCACAGGTCGAGCAGGACCGCCCCGTCGACCACGCCCACGCTGATCGCCGAGAGCGGGTCCAGCCGCGGTCGCTGCGCCAGCATCCCACGCTGGCACATGGTGTCCACGGCCAGGGACAGGGCGACCCAGCCGCCGGTGATGGCCGCGGTGCGGGTGCCGCCGTCGGCCTGGATGACGTCGCAGTCCACGGTGATGCTGTGCTCGCCCAGGCCGGTCAGGTCGATTGCCGAGCGCAGGCTGCGCCCGATCAGCCGCTGGATCTCGTGGGTTCGGCCGCCGATGCGTCCGCGGGTGGAGTCGCGGGGGGTGCGGTCGTCGGTCGCGCGCGGCAGCATCGCGTACTCCGCGGTCACCCAGCCCCTGCCCGAGCCCCGCAACCACCGGGGCACCCCGTTCTCGACGCTGGCGGCGCACAGCACGCGGGTCTTGCCGAAGCTCACGAGCACCGATCCCTCCGCGTGCTCCTGCACACCGAGGTCGATGCTCACCGGGCGCAGCGCATCGGCGGCGCGCCCGTCGGGGCGCAGGGCGGCGGGGTCGGTCGCGGCGGTCACAGGACGTGGTCCTGGAGGTCCTCGGCGACCATCACGGTCCCGTCGAAGCTCCCGGCGGCCTCGGCCGCGACCTCGGCGGGGTCGTTGGACGGGAAGATGTGGCTGAGCAGCAGCACCGTGCATCCGGCTTCGGCGGCGTGGGCACCGGCCTCCGCGCCGGTCATGTGGACCCCGTCGGGGTGGGGGCGGTGGCGTTCCAGCCAGGTGGCGTCACAGACGAACAGGTCCGCGTCGCGGGCGCAGTCGACCATGGCGGGTGTCGGCGCGCTGTCCCCCGAGTAGGCGAGCACCTTGCCGTCGACCTCGATGCGCGACGCGAGCGTCTCGATCGGGTGGTTCGACGCGAACAGCTGGATGCTGAGCGGCCCGAGCTGCAGGGTGTCCCCGGCCGCGGCGACGTGGAAGTGGCAGACCGTGGGGAAGATGTCGTCGTCGGGCAGGAGCTGCGCGATGAACGCCTGCGCGCCGGCTGGGCCGTAGACGTCCAGGGGCAGCGGCCCGTCGGGCCGGAGGCGGCGGGCGTAGTAGAGGCTGAAGAGATCGGCGAAGTGGTCGGCGTGCATGTGTGAGAGCAGCACCGCGTCGATGTCGTCGATGTCGATGCGCCGCTGCAGGTTGGCCAGCGACCCGTTGCCGCAGTCGAGCAGCAGTCGGTAGTCCTCGTATTGGACCAGGTAGGACGAGCACGACCGCGTCGGGCCGATGTGGGTACCGGAGCACCCGAAGACGGTCAGGGTCAGCGCGGGCATCTATAGGCTCCCATGGGTGACGTCGGCGACGGTGATGCGGGGACCGAGGAAACGTCCCGCGAGCCGGGCGAACTCCTCGCGGTCCCCGCTGGCGACGAACCGGTGCCCGGTGGGTCCCGGCGGCGCGAGCAGCCCGCCGGTGACCAGGTCGCCGAAAACCCGCCGGGCCGTCTCCTCGGCGCTGGACACCAGCACCACCTGCGGACCGAGCAGGTGGCTGAGGACGCCCGTGAGCAGCGGGTAGTGGGTGCAGCCGAGGATCAGCGTGTCGATGTCGCCGGCCACGAGCGGCGCGAGGTAGCCGGCGGCCGCGTCCAGCACCGCGCGGTCGGTCGTCCGTCCCGCCTCGACCAGCGCCACGAACTGCGGGCACGCCTGGCTGAGCAGCTTGACCTCCGGCGCCGCCTCGGCGACCGCACGGTCGTAGGCACCCGAGGCGATGGTGCCGTCGGTGCCGATGACCCCGACCCGGCCGTTGCGGGTCGCCCGGACCGCAGCGGCCACCGCCGGGGCGATCACCCCGAGCACGGGGACCGGGAAGCGCAGGGGACGGGTCTCGATCGCCGCTGCGGTGGCGGTGTTGCACGCCGCGACGGCCAGCTTCACGCCGGCGGCGGCGAGCCAGCCGACGACCTCGGCGGTGAACGCCCGGACCTCCTCGGGGTCGCGGGGGCCGTAGGGGCCCCGTGCCGTGTCGCCGAAGTAGACGATGCGCTCGTCGGGCAGCAAATCCATCAGCGCCCTGGCCACGGTCAGCCCGCCGACGCCCGAGTCGAACACCCCGATCGGGCGCGGGTCGGCCGCTGCGGATGAGGACACCATGCCGGGCAGTCTAGTGGCACGCTACGCCCAGAGCGTGTTCTCCAGCCGCTCGGCGATGCGTTCGACATCGCCGGGGTCATAGGCGCCCGTCGACAGGTACTTCCACCCGCCGTCGGCGGAGAGCACGACCACCTTGGACCCCTCCGGCAGGCGCGCGGGGGTGCACACCCGCTGGGCGACGTGGATCGCCGCCCCCGTGGACGGACCGGCGAAGATCCCCTCCGTGGCGACCAGGTCCCGGGTGGTCGTCAGCGCGGCTGTGGAGTTGACCTTGATCCGGCCGTCGAGCACGGACTCGTCCAGCACCGGCGGGATGAAGCCCTCGTCGAGGTTGCGCAGGCCGTACACCAGGTCGCCGTACTCCGGTTCGGCGGCGATCACCCGGACGCCGGGATTGTGCTCCTTCAGGCGCCTGCCGACCCCGGTGAGCGTCCCCCCGGTGCCCAGGCCCGCAACGAAGGCGGCCACGTCCGGCAGGTCACGCACGATCTCGGGGCCCGTGGTCTCGTAGTGGGCCTGCGGGTTCGCGGGGTTGCCGTACTGGAAGGGCATGAAGACGTCGGGGTCGTCGCCGGCCATCTCCTGGGCGACCCGCACCGCCCCGTTCGAGCCCTCGCTGGCCGGGCTGTACACCAGATCGACGCCATACATGGCGAGCAGCGTCCGCCGCTCGGCCGACGTGTTCTCCGGCATGACACAGGTGAGCTTGTAGCCCTTGGGCGCGCAGAGCGCCGCGAGGGCGATGCCGGTGTTGCCGCTGGTGGGCTCCAGGATGCGCGTGCCGGGCGGCAGGCCGACCCGCTCGCCCTGCTCGATCAGGTACTTCGCGATCCGGTCCTTCACCGACCCCGTGGGGTTGTGGCCCTCCAGCTTGAGGTAGAGGTGGTAGCCGGGCGGCGACAGGCGCGGCAAGCCGACCAGCGGGGTGTCCCCGACGGCTTGGCTGACATCCCGGGCGAGCATCGCCGGACCACTCAGCCGCCCGCCACCGCGGGCAGGATCGACACGGTGTCGCCGTCGTCCAGGGGGGTGTGCATGCCGCCCAGGAACCGCACGTCCTCGTCGTTGGCGTAGACGTTGATGAAGCGGTGCAGGCGCCCCTCGGAGTCGACGAGCGCGCCTCGCAGCCCGCGGTGGCGCGACTCCAGGTCGTCCAGCAGCGCCGCCAGCGTCTCACCCTCGCCGCTGACCTTCTTCTCCCCGCCCGTGTGCTCGCGCAGGACGGTGGGGACGCGGACCTCGATAGCCATACTCCCCAGACTAACGCGGCCCTGTCGGAGCCTTGATGCCGTCAACAGTGACAACTCGCTCCGTGACCTCGCCGTAGCGGATGTCGAACCCGCGGATGGCCGGGTGGTCGGGGTCCTGCAACGACACGATGAGGTAGACCGCCTCGGGGTAGAACGCCAGCTCGATGTCGGTCGACGACGGGTAGGCCTCGGTGTGGGTGTGGCTGTGGTAGATCGCCAGCAGCTCCCAGTCGTGGTCATCGATGTCGTTCATGGCCTGCAGCAGCGCCTTCGGCTCCATGTTGTAGTAGGTCATGGACCGGGCGGCGTTGGCGATGGGGTAGTGACGGCGCAGCTGCCCGTCCTCGCCGGCGAGCAGACCGCAGGCCTCGTAGGGGAAGTCCGCGCGGGCATGCGCGAGCATCTCGTCGTACGTGGCGCCGTCGAGCTCCAGCTGCCCGACGATCTCGGCGTACGTCACAGCCGCACCCGACCACCGCCGGGGACGACGCGGCCGATCACGGCGGCGTCGTGGCCGCCGGCCCGCAGCTGCGCGACGGCGGCCGCAGCCGCGTCCGGCTCGGCGCCGAAGAGCAGCCCGCCCGAGGTCTGGGCGTCCGCCAGCAGGGTGAGGATCGTCGCGTCGGTGGCGCCGGCGTCCAGGCGCTCGCCGGCCCAGGCCAGGTTGCGCTCGGTGCCGCCGGGGACCATGCCGGCGGCAGCGAGGTCGCGGGCCCCCGGCAGCAGCGGCACGGACCCGGGAGCGAGCTCGGCGTCCACGCCCGCGGCCTCGACCATCTTGCGCAGGTGCCCGAGGAGGCCGAACCCGGTGACGTCGGTGGCGCCGGTGGCGCCGGCCGCCAGCGCGACGTCCGCGGCGGCGGCGTTCGGCCGGGTCATCGACGCCACCGCGGCGTCCACGACCTCGGTGGACGCCTCCCCGCGCTTGATCGCGGTGGCGATCACCCCGACGCCCAGCGGCTTGGTCAGCACCAGCGCCTGGCCGGGGCGCAGGCCGGCGTTGGTGAGGATCCGGTCGGGATGGACCTCGCCGACCACGGCCAGCCCGAACTTGGGTTCCGGGTCTTCGACGGTGTGGCCGCCGGCCGTCACCCAGCCGCCCTCGGCAGCGGCGTCGCCGGCCCCGGCCAGCACCTCGACCAGCAGGTCCGTGGACAGCTCCTCGGACCAGCCCACGAGGTTGAGGGCCAGCAGCGGCCGTCCGCCCATCGCGTACACGTCGCTGGCCGAGTTGGCAGCGGCGATGCGCCCCCAGGTCCGGGCGTCATCGACGATCGGGGTGATGAAGTCGGCCGTCACCACCAGCGCGCGGTCGGCGTCGAGCCGCCAGACCGCGGCGTCGTCGCCGCTCTCGGCGCCGACGAGCAGGTCGGGATGGCGCTGGGGCGTCAATCGGCGCAGGACCTGCGCCAGCTCGCCGGCGGCGAGTTTGCAGGCTCACCCGGCTCCATGGCTGTACTCGGTGAGGCGTCGCGTCGTCGGGTTCACGGGTGCGAGCCTAGCCGCTGCCCCTACGATTGGCGCAACCGGTCGACGTGGGGAGACCCGGTGAGCGCACGCACGACAGCCGAGTTGGTCTGGTATGCAGCCTACGGCTCCAACCTGCACTGGCCCCGCTTCCGCTGCTACCTGGCCGGGGGACGGCCGCCGGGCAGCGACCGGGTCCACCGCCCCTGCGCGGACCCCCGCCCGCCGCGGGCCTCGGCCCCCGCCACGCTGCCGTACCCGCTGCGGTTCGCCGGGACCTCCCCGACGTGGGGCGGTGGCATCGCGTTCGTCGACGTGGGGCGTCGCGGCGCCGAGACCCGGGTTCGCCTGTACCTCGTCACCATGGAGCAGTTCGCCACCGTGGTCGCGGCCGAGGGGCACCGGCCATCGGTCCGGCTGCCCGCCCGCGCCGCCGCGGCGCCCGCCGCCTACCGGGTGGCCGCGGGCGCCTACGGGGTCGTGGTCCGCTGCGGGCAGCGCCACGGCAGACCCGTGATGACGGTCACCGGGCCTCCGGCAGGCGCACCGACCACGCCGCCCCGTCCGGCCTACCTGCGCATGATCGCCGCCGGGCTTGCCCGCACCCACGGGCTGTCGCCCGGTGCGGTGGCCGACTACCTCGCCCCGGTGCCGGGCATCGCCGGGCACTACGGTCGCGACGAGCTGGTCGCGGTCGCCGAGGAACGGTCACCGGCTCCCGCTCGATGACCTTCCTCGTCGGGACCGGGGCGCTGCTGGCCGCCTACAACAACGCCACCAACCTCCTCGGCCTGTCAGAGCAGGTGGTCCAACAGGAAGTCGCCCACCTCCGTGTAGGCCGAGACGCGGTTGTCCAGGCGCGTGATGCCGTGACCCTCGTCGTCGAATCGGCGGTAGCGCACGTCCCGTCCGCGCTGGCGCAGCGCCGCGACGATCTGCTCGGCCTCCTCGATCGGGACCCGTGGGTCGTTCGCTCCGTGGACCACGAACAGCGGGGTGGTGATCCGGTCCGCACGCGAGATCGGCGACAGGGCGGCGAGCAGCGCGCGGTCGGTGTGCAGGCTGCCGTACTCGGCCTCCCGCAGCGACCGCCGGTGCGCGCCGGTGCGCGCCGGTGCGCTCCAGGAACGTCACGAGGTTGGCCATCCCGACGATGCTGACCCCGGCGGCGAAGCGCTCGGGGTGGGCCACCAGCGCCGACAGGGTCATGAAACCGCCGTACGAGGCCCCCATGACGGCCAACGGCCCGAAACCCAGGACGCCCGCCCACCGTGCGACCGCGTCGAGGTCGGCGACGGCGTCGGGTCGGCGGTCACGGTCGTCCAGGCTCGCGTAGCGTCGGCCGTAGCCCGTCGAGCCCCGGACGTTGGGGGCGAGCACCGCGACCCCCCGTGCCAGCAGGAACTGGTAGATCGGCTTGAAGACCGGCCGCTCCTGCGACTCGGGACCACCGTGCACCGAGACCACCGCGGGGCACCGGTCCACCCCGGCCGGGCGGTACACGAGCACCGGCACCGCCAGCCCGTCAAAGGACGGGGCTGTGGCCACCGTCGGCTCCACGAACGCCGCGGGGTCGAGCCCCGGGGCAGCAGCCGGCGTCAGGGGCCGGGCGTCGCAACCGCCGACCGACGCGTGCCAGACCGCGCTCGGATGCCGCGCGCCGCTGAACGTGAACGCCAGCCGGGTGGCGTCGGGTGACAGGCGCAGGTCGGACGCCACGCCGGCTGGCAGCCCCATCGTCGGGCCGACCTCCAGCGTCGCCGGGTCGAACCAGCACAGACGCGAGCGGCCGTCGACGTTGACGGTGAAGGCTCCGGCGCCGTGGCGGACGGCGACCTCCTCGACGTCGGCGTCCCCGGGCCCGACCCGCTCCCAGACCCCGTCGAGGAGGTCGAGCCGCCAGGCGCCGAGGTGGTCGTGGTCGCGGTCGGCAGCCACGAAGAGGAACCGTCCGCCGCCGGCCCAGCCCGCCGGGCGGTACCGGCCTCCGGACGCCAAGACCCGGACCGCACCAAAGGACAGGTCGACGAGGGTGAGGTCGCCGTCCATGGACGAGCGGGCGTGCACCACGACGGCACCGGCACCGTCGGGTGTCACGTGGGTGGCCTGCTGCGAGCCGGACAGCCGCGCGACCCGGCGAGCTGCGTTGCCCGCGAGGCCCCGCTCGTACAGGTCGAAGTCGACGCCGTCGCGGTCGTTGGCGGTGTAGACCAGGTGGGCGCCGTCCGGGACGAACGCGCCGAAGCGGTGGATGGTCGCGGGGTCTGCCGTGAGGGGCTGCTCGACGGTGCCGTCCGGGGCGACCCGGTGCAGCTGGGTGCGCTCGTCGCCCCCAGCGTCGCGCCCCACCACCACGACGGCAGGGTCCGCCGGCGACGCCTCGACCCGCTGGATGCGCTGGGTCCCACCGCTCACCTGGGTCGGCCAGCCCCCGCCGGCGGGCACCGACCACGCCTGGGCCACGCCGGTGAGGTCACTGGTGAACACCACGCGCCCCCCGTCGGCGGTGTACACAGGCCCGGCGGAGGTGGGGATCTGCAGGTAGCGACGGAGGTCGGCCACGGTGCCGCAGTGTAAGAGCTGCGCACCATGAGCAGGAAGTGGAGGTGCCGGGGAGTCGAACCCCGGGTCCGAATGCCTCAACTCCGGAAGCGCTACGAGCGTAGGTTACCGGTGAATTGTCGGGCACTCGCGTCCCGGAACCAGACGACTCGAGCGCCGTACACCACTGCATTGTCCCCGTCGGCCCGTGGCGGTGGCCGGCAGGTGAAAGCCTGGATGCGATGCCCGATCCCCCACCCCAGGCAGGCGAGGGCGGACAGGCAGCCTAGTTAGGCTGCCAGCACCAATTTGTCTTCGGCACCTAATGGTTCCCTGGACAGTTTTACGAGATGACCAGAGCTACTCGGCTCGCTCTCCCGGGGTCGACAGGCATCCGTCGATACCACGTCACCCCCGTGGGATTGCAATGTGCTCGATGCAGTTGTCAACGGACCTGCACCGCCCAGTCTATCGACCGGCCGGGCCCTGACAGCATGTCAGCGCTTCTGGCGCTCCCGCAGCGCCCGGGCGACGTCGCGGTCGGCATCGCGTTTGGCCATGGTCGCGCGCTTGTCGTGGCGGGCCTTGCCCTGCCCGAGCCCGAGCAGGACCTTGGCCCGGCCGTTCTTCCAGTACAGCGTCATGGGCACGAGCGTGCGGCCCTGCTCCTGGGTGAACTTCTCGCACTGGCGGATCTGCGCGCGGTGGATCAGCAGCTTGCGCTGGCGCGTGGGGTCGTGGTTGTGGCGGTTGCCGAAGTCGTACTCGGGGATGTGGGCCTGCACGAGCCAGGCCTCCCCGTTGCGCACCGTGGCGAAGGCCTCCGCGATGGACGCCTTCCCCCCGCGCAGGGACTTCACCTCGGTGCCGACCAGGACCAGACCGGCCTCGATCGTGTCGGTGATGTCGTAGTCGTACCGCGCGCGGCGGTTGGTGACGATGGTGTCCTGCCCGGTGGCCATGACTACGGCGCGGCCCCCACGAGCTGGCCCTGCAGCGTCTCCTGCGCCGCCGCGAGCTGCTGGTCGACGTCATCCACGACGCGGTCGGGGGCGATGCCGGTGCCCTCGATGGAGACACCGGACGCGGTGAAGTACTCGGCGGTGGTGAGCTTCAGCCCGGCGCCGTCCATCAGCGGCCGGACGGTCTGGACCGTGCCCTTGCCGAACGTGGGGGTGCCCACCACGAGCCCGCGACCGAGGTCCTGGACGGCCCCGGCGACGATCTCGCTGGCGCTGGCCGAGGACGCGTCCACCAGGACCACGAGCGGCACGTCACCCAGGGCCCCGCCGGTGGCCGCGAACGACTGCCGTTCCTGGCCGCGCTCCTGGACGCTGACGATGGTCCCCGACTCGATGAAGACGCTGGCGACGTTCACAGCCTCCCGCAGCAGCCCGCCGGGGTTGCCACGCAGGTCCAGCACCACACCACGGGCCCCGTTGGCGAGCTGCTCGTCCATCACCGCCCGCACCTGCTCGCCCACCTGCTCGGTGAACTGGAGCAGCTGGATGTGCACGAGCCCACCGTCGAGCTCGCCCACCTCCATGACGGGCCGCTCGATCTGCGCGCGCGTCACCGCGACTTCGCGAGGGCCCTGGGACCCGCCCTCCAGCCCCAGGCGCACGGTGGTGCCCTCCTCGCCCTGCACCCGCTGGACCACCGCCTGCAGCGGTGCCTCGCGCACGTCCTCGCCATCGACCGCCACGATCCGCTCGCCCTCCTCGAGGCCGGCGGCCTCCGCCGGGGCGTCGGAGAGCACGTTGACGATGGTGACCCCCTCAGGGGTGTCCTCGACCATGACCCCCACGCCGGAGAACGTGCCGTCCAGCAGCTCGCTGAACGCGGTGAACTCCATCGCGTCGTAGTAGACGGCGTAGGGGTCGTCGAGCTGCTCCAGCATGCCCTCGATGGCCCCTTCGAGCAGCTGCTCGTGGCTCGGCGGGTCGACCGCCTCGCTCGTGACGCGCTCGTAGACGTCGGCGAGCCGGGAGAAGTCGCGGGGCAGGCCACTGGACGCGCCCGCCGCGGGGGTGCCGGGCCCATCGTCCGCGGACTGCAGACCGATCTGGTAGGCGATGGTGAGCAGGCCGGTCGCGAGCACGGCGACGCAGACGACAGCAAGCATCCGGTTGCGCATGGACCTAAGCCTGCCACGCCCCGCCGGTCCGCGCCGTCGGGGCGGGCGCACCAGCGGCGCCCAGGGCAGGCCCTAGCGCAGGTAGGGCATCGGGTCGCGGTGCTGGCCGTGCACGCGCACCTCGAAGTGCAGGTGGGGCCCGGTGCTCTGCCCGGTCGAGCCGATCCGGGCGATGACCTGGCCGCGGCCGACCCGTTGGCCGGGCGACACAAGGACCTGCGACGAGTGGGCGTAGAGGGTGGCCACGCCGTTGCCGTGGTCGACGACGACCGCGAGGCCATAGCCGCCGCGCCACCCCGCCGAGATGACCGTGCCGCCCGTCGCCGCGTAGATCGGGGCGCCGGAGGGGGAGCCGAAGTCCACGCCGGTGTGCATGCGGCCGGTGCCGTAGATCGGGTGGCGGCGCATGCCGTAGCCGCTGGAGAACCGCCCGTCGGAGGGTCGGTGCCACCCCGACGCCGTGGCCTGCTGCGGTGGCGGCGGCGGTGCGCTGGCCGGAGGCGGCGCCGCCGCGGACCGGCTGGCGCGCGTCGCGGGGGGGCCCCCCCCCCCCCCCCCCCCCA